>NZ_SHMI01000060.1:0-10445 GCF_004284735.1 Shinella sp. JR1-6
ATTGCTTCCGTGGAACTGGCAGCAAGACACGCTGAACGCTCAAGCGGCATAACCCGCGGCCTCCACCGGAGGATTACCATCCATCAAACGGCGCCTCTCGGCGATCGTCTGGAATTGTTCCCGCCGCGGCACGCCGCCCTGCGCCGGCAGACGGAAGCGGTCTTCCCAAAGGATCTGATCGCCATGCTAGCGACGCTTACCCGCGGTTCGTTGCGCGGGCTTCGCGACCGGGCCATGCAGCTGTTCGGCTTTGCCGGCGGTCTGCGTCGCTCGGAGATCACCGGGCTCGACCTTGGCCGAGACCAGACAGACGATGGGCGCGGCGGGGTCGAGAGTTTCCACAACGGCGCGCCAGTGTCCTTGCGCGGCAAGACCGATTGGCGCGAGGTCGAGATCGGTCGCGGCCCGTCCGACACCACTCGCCCTGTCGCAGCGCTGGAGGCTTGGATAAATTTGCCCGGCTCGTCAAGAAGGAAGCACTCGCCGCCGGCGTGCGTGGCGATCTTTCCGAGGCAGAGCGCGGCCAGTCTTTTGCCGGTTATTCGCTGCGCGCCAGCCTTGCCTCCTTCGCTGAGAAGTCTGCACCATCGATAGAGCAGATTGGGCGCAACCCCATGACGCCGGGCGGCCGACGAAACTGTCTCGCCGGGCTCGAAACTCTCCTCGATAATCCGCGGCTTCTGCTCGGTTGTCCACCGTCGCCGGAGAACATCGCCGGTAATCACTTCAATACGTCGATACTCGTTAGACATAAGCCTGTCCTCAAGCCTGTGCTTGAGCCTTCCTGCCTATGCCGAGTGTCCGGTCGAAATTGGGGGCAGTTCAGCGCTCGAGGAGCGCCTCAAACGGACTGGGTTGCAAGCGAAGAAAGCAGCCTTAATCGAGGACATGGAAGCAATGCAGCCCCGCTTGAGCGCCCTGCCCGTCCTTGATCATCGAAGCCCCGATGACATCATCGGCTACGACGAAGATGGGCTCCCAACGTGATGGTGATCGATACCTCTGCAATCGTACGAGAGGGATGTTTCGGCCAGGCGGGCGGAGCCGATCTCGATCTTTGGCGGCATAAGACCGATATCGAGGTCGTGGCAGTGACGGCAGAGCATTCCGATCAAGCTCGCAGGGCCCGGCCGCGCTATGGCAAAGCTCGCCATCCCGCAAGCTTGACCTATGGGAACTACTTCTCCTATGCGCTGGCAACCTCGTCGGGTGAGCCACTGCTCTACAAAGGCAACGATTTCAAACAGACCGATATCGAGGCGGCATGACAGGACTCGGAACAAGATCCGTTCAAAATCCTGCGCCGCCTTTATCAACCAAAGACAGCTACGGCGGATTAAATGATGATGCCTCCCTCGTGGCTTCAGCGCATTTGACGCCCGACGGCAGCGTGGAAGACTTGTAGCAATTACAGTGCCGACGGCGCGCGCGACCACAGGATTTTCACGCTCTCCTTGTCGCGTCGGCTTTTTCGCACGGCCTGCCCCGTGGCGATGCGCTGCGACCAACAGGACTCGATTTCATGGAAATACAAGGGGGGGCCCGCTGGGGGCGAAATGACACGCTTCCATGACGGTCATGGGAGCGTAGTCCGTATGTCCTTTGGGCTGCCGCTGGAGAAACGAGCCCAACCCGTCAGAATCGAGTTGTCGCGCCGAGGGTGGCGCGACCTCGAACTCTGGAGGGATCATGCAGAAGAAAGCTCTCTACGTCGGCCTCGATGTTCACAAGGCCAGCATTTCCACTACTGTTGCCGAAGACGGTCGTGATAGTGCCGTTCGTTTCATCGGCGCTATTCCCAACACGCCGTTCGATATTGCAAAGCTGGCGAAGCGGTTATCGAAAGACGGAAGCCGGCTGGAGTTCTGCTATGAAGCTGGCGGCTGCGGCTATGGCATCTATCGGCAACTTCTGAGCCTCGGCCATAGTTGCATGGTCGTCGCTCCGAGCCTGATCCCGCGCAAGCCCGGAGAACGCATCAAAACCGATCGGCGCGATTCTGAGAAGTTGGCGCGCCAGCACCGCGCCGGCGACCTGACAAGTGTCTGGGTCCCCGATCCGGTGTATGAGGCAATCCGCGACCTTGTACGTGCCCACATGGACGCCGCTGCACAGCTCACACGGGCGCGGCAGCAATGCCTGGCCTTTCTTCTGCGTCATGGCCGAATTTACGGCCCCAACCGGAAGAATTGGACGCTGCGGCATCGGCGGTGGCTCGGTCTTCAGACCTTTGAACAGGCGCCCCACCAGATCGTCTTCCAGGATTACGTCGAGGCGGTATGGGCGGCGCAGGATCGCCGCGACCAGCTCGAGGCGCGGATTGCGGCCATGCTCCCGGATTGGTCGATGGCCCCTCTGGTCGAAGCGCTGCGCGCCATGCGTGGGCTCGACACCATATCGGCGGTGATCTTCCTGGCCTCCATCGGCGATCTCGCCCGGTTCGAAACGCCGCGCCAGCTTATGGCCTATCTGGGCCTGGTGCCATCAGAACAATCGAGCGGCACAAGCGTGTGGCGCGGCGGCACCACCAAGGCGGGCAGCAGTGAAGCACGCCGGATGCTGGTGGAGGCCGCCTGGAGCTACCGCTATCCGCCACGTCTGGCGTCGGAAAAGGTGCTGGTTGTCGAGCGGCAGGAAAAGCCCGTACGCGACATCGCCTGGAAGGCGCAGGTACGCTTGTGTGGGCTTTATCGCAAGCTCAGCGCGACCGGAAAGAAGCCGACTGTTGTTGTGACCGCCATTGCGCGCGAACTGTGTGGGTTCATCTGGGCGATCGGACAGGAAGTGGCGCCAGCGCCATCCTGATCCTACCGTCGCCCCGTTCGACCGGGGGCGGAGCGCAAGGTCAGGCAATCCTCGAGAATCCTATGGGCCGGCTTAACCCGACGCCCGTGCGTAGTGCGAGGCAGGCCGCGACGAAAAGCGTTCCTGCGGTATCCAACCCGCGCATGGGAGATTGATCGACCGTCGCCAGCGCGGCTCCGCCCTCGACCCAACGGCATTGTTACGACAACACAACCGCCACGCCCTTGGCATGGCGTCAGGTTTTTTGCATCTTCCCACTTGAAAAAGGACATGGGAGGATTTCGCCCTCTCTCGCGAACTCCCCCAAATGGGGGCTGTCCGCCGCAATCTGGAAGTTTCGACTTGCAATGACGTGCCATATGCCATGGCATAGCAAGCGTTCCGGTAGTTCAGATACAGGTTTCCGATGAGCCATTTCATTCTGCGAACCGAGGACTTCGATCCTCGTCACCGTGCTGCAAAATTCGAGAGCGTCGCTGCCAACATCTGTAAGCTGGCAATCGAGCCGGAGAACGAAAGCTACAGCTCCTCGACCACGATCGCCGTCCTGCCCGGCGCCGTGATCGCCGACACCGCCCATTCGCCCTGCCGCACGCGGCGTACCGTCGGGTTGGCGGCGGAAACCGGCGACAATATCCTGCTGCATGTGCCGGTGACGGGTGGTTTCACCATCCGGCAAGAGCGTGGGACCGAGGTCGAATGCAGGTCCGGCCAGATTTACCTCGACCCCAGCGAGGTACCGGGAGTGGCACAGTTTGTTCCTGAAACCAGCCGAGTGATTTATGTCTCAATCCCACGCGCAGCGCTGATGGCGGCAAGCCCAAGCTTCAACCCCTGCCTGCGGCAGGTGGTCGAGCTGACGCCGCAATGGCGGTTGCTTCTGGCGCATGCGCGGGCGCTGCACGCCGAGGCCGGAGTGTTGCCTCCCGAACAATTGCAGCATGGCGCCCTACATCTGCAGGACCTGCTGCTGTTCGCGCTTGGCGCCGACCGGGAGGCGGACCAAATCGCCCAGGGACGCGGTGTGCGAGTGGCGCGGTTGAAGGCGATCAAGGCGGATGTCGAGGCCAACCTCCCGCTGAACGAGCTTAACTCGGACTGGATCGCCGCACGCCACAGGATCTCCGCCCGCTACGTCCGCAGCCTTTTTGCGCAGGAGGGAACCTCCTTCCCTGACTATGTGGCGATGCGGCGGTTGATGCTGGTACGACGGCAATTGAGCGACCCGCGCCATAGCCGCCGCTCGATCAGCCAAGTCGCACTGAGTGCTGGTTTTGGCGATATCTCATGGTTCAATGCCCGTTTTCGGGCCACTTTTGGCATGACGCCATCCGAGATGCGCAGCCTATCGGAATACCGCTGACCCCGCATCGGCTTCCGCCGGCCCCAAGATCGGTCCGAACTTTTGTGCCACAGTCGAGCCGAACAAAGGGGAAGGACAAAGATGCGGAACATCTGGCTAATGGGTATGGCGATGATGGCGCTTGCTGGGGTGGCGCACGCGGAAATGCCGGCAACGATCATCGTCATGGACGGATCGGGATCGATGTGGGGGCAGATTGACGGGCGGCCAAAACTGGAAATAGCGCGCACGACCGTAGCGGACGTGCTGAAGACGATACCGGCCGGACAGCAATTGGGTCTGCTGGCCTATGGCCACCGTGAAAAAGGCAATTGCGGCGACATCGAACTGATGGTGCCACCCGCGTCCGGCACTGCTGCGCAGATTTCTACTGCGGTAAACACCATGCGCTTTCTGGGCAAAACACCACTGTCGGACGCTGTGCGTCAGGCGGCTGAGGCTCTGCGCTACCGCGAGGAAGCGGCGACGGTGGTTCTGGTCACCGATGGGCTGGAGACCTGCTCCGCAGACCCCTGCGCGCTGGCGGACGAGTTGGAGACGGCGGGATTGAACTTCACAGCCCACGTTATCGGCTTCGGCCTTTCGCAGGCCGAAGGCGCGCGGGTCGCCTGCTTGGCTGAAGGCACCGGAGGGCGATACTTCGAAGCGAAGGATGCAGCATCGCTGGCGAAGGCGCTGCAAGATAGCGTGACCGCGGCCCTTCCGGAAGCATCGAAGGGGTCGCGCAGTTATTTCCCTGGTGCTAGCATGATGACCGATATCACCCTTGTACCCACCGGCATGACCACCGGCGTGACCGAAGTCCATCCACCGGAATTCTCCTTCCCCAAGGATGGCACCATCGCCCAATGCGCCGCACTTTGCGAAGGCGAGGCGATGTGTTCGGCCTGGCGCTATGAGCCTGCGGGCAGCAATTTCGTCGAGGCAGCGCGCTGCTTCGGCTTTGGCGCGTCGAGCGAAATGGATTACAATGCGGATGCGCACGGGTCAGGCTGGGCCTCAGGCATCAAGGACGGCGTGCTGCAACTGGTGCGCCCCTATGTACCGGTTGAGATTCCGCCAGAAGCAACGCTCGACGCCCCGGCCACTGCCCCCATCGGCCAGGCGGTCGCCGTGGCTTGGACCGGGCCGGCGGTAGAACTCGACACCATTGAGATCGGCCTTCCCGGTGATGGCGAACGCTGGACCTGGGTCTACGTGGCGAATGGCAACCCGGCCAGCCTGCTGATGCCGGGCGAGCCGGGCGACTACGAAATTCGCTACAAGTTCCGGGACCATACGGTCATCGCCAAACGCCAGATCACCGTGACCGAGGGTGCGGTAAGTCTGACCGCCCCGCAACAGGTGCTTGCGGGCAGCGAGGTCGCAATCAACTGGTCTGGGCCGGATGCCGATTACGACAATATCCAGATCGCCAAGACAGGCAGTGACAGCTATGTCAGCTATGGCTACGTTCGTGGCAAAAATCCGCTTGTCCTGGCCATGCCGGAACAGCCCGGCAGCTATGAACTGCGCTACAAGCTGTCGGACAGCGAGGTAATCGCCACAAGGCCCATCGAAGTGCTACCTGCCGATGCGGTATTGCCCGAGGTGGTGCAGGCGCTACGGTCCGTGGTGATCGAGGCCGAAGGCGGCGGCGTGGGGCTCAACATCTCATGGTCTGCCGTACCGGTTCCCGGCCAGATGTTAGCGCGCGATGTCTGGGCGATGCCCGAAGGAGTTTCGGGGCCCGTCACAGCGGAATTCTTGCCCGGCCTTTACGACGTCACGGGCAATGCGGGCGACCATGTCTTCTCCGGCCGCATGGAGGTAACCCCTGGCGGTGAAAACCACTTCGTTGTCCCCCTCTCCCGCCAACATAGCCCAACGGGCGAGGATCAGGGCGCGCTGAAACCGATGGACCCGGTGCCCTTACGGATCAAGGGTGTCTACGAGGGGGCCTTCACCCAATGGGCTGCCTTTCCGCTCGATGGACAGGACAGCCTGGCGATCGAAAGCGGCGATCCCCGGCCTCGTGCCTGGGAAACCCGGCTTGACCGCGGCCATTGGCTGATCCGTGGTAGGCATGACGGGGCCACGGGGGCGACCTATCTGGCGGTGATTGAAGTGGCCACGTCCACCGAGGTCGTCATCGAACGTCCGACCTATTCTGCAGTGTCCAGCCTGTTCTGCCAGGGGCCTGCACTATGCCTCGTGCATGATCGTTCCAGCGGATTAAGTATCGCACTATCGCCGGGTTGGCGGATGGAACCTCCCATCCGCTATGAGACCGCCGCCGGGGTGGAGAGCGCGCGACCCTCGACCGTCTTCATGCCGCTGCGCGCCGGTGCAGAAAGCGTCATGGTGGCGCTGAACCCGCGGCAATGGGACGCCATGCTCGGCCCGTGCGAGCCGACGGCCGTAGGCCTGCTGTGCAGGCCCCAATTGATGGCGGCAGAGGATTTGCGCGTCTTCCGCATCCTTTCGGCAACGCTTGAATTGGCCGCCAAATAGGAAGACTCGGTCGACGAATGGCGGGGAGCGGCACTTTATGGCCTTAGTCAAGCACTGCAGGGATAATTCACCGCCGCAAAGCCAACCAGCTCGAGAGCTGATTGACATCAGCCTTGCCAACTCCTTCTTGAGGCCGCGCCAGGTTGGCACGACCACGCTCGCTCTGAATTTCGCCGAGCGCCGACCGTCGATCTCGACAAGCTATAGGGCAGTGGCTGCTTCCCGGACGGCTTTCTCGCCGCGAACGAAGTTAGCACCAGCCAACGATGGCGAGCCAACTTCGTCCGTACCTACCTGGAGCGCGATATCCCGATGATGAGGCGGTGTATTGCGGCAGATAGGCCTTTCCAATGCAGGCGGCTTCGCCCAGGACCTCCAGCGCAGCAGACCAGATGAGATATTTCCGAAACGAGTGTTATTCTGATACTATGGCCGACGACGCTGCGGTCCTCTCTGTTATCATCCTGTCACGGCGCCTTGACTTGCAGGGCTGGCGAGGGCAGCAAACTTCGCCAACACACCGCGCACGTAGCGAGGCGAGGGTTGACGCCACTGGCTTCGCCGCCTTTTTATCTCTTCTGCGGAAACGTCGAGTTGAAGCAGGCAGCGCCCGGCATCAATCGTAATACTGTCACCTTCCTCGACCAAAGCGATCGTCCCGCCAACGAATGCTTCAGGCGTGACATGCCCGACAAGCATGCCCCACGATCCACCGGAAAAGCGTCCGTCGGTGATCAGACCGACCTTGTCACCGAGCCCACGCCCGACAATAGCCGATGTTGGCGCCAGCATCTCGGGCATTCCGGGACCACCCTTTGGCCCGAGATAGCGCAGCACGAGCACGTCGCCCGGCTGGATAGAGCCTGACAGAATGGCATCCAGCGCCGATTGCTCATCGTTAAATACGCGCGCCGGGCCAGTGATAGAAGTCGATTTTAGGCCGGTGATCTTCGCGACGGCCCCGCCCTCCGCCAGATTGCCGCGCAAAACCGCCAGATGGCCTTGGTGATAGAGCGGAGCAGCGACAGGCCGTATCACGTCCTGACCGGTGGGCGGATGATCGGGAACTCCCTCAAGCTCCTCCGCGATCGTCCGGCCAGTGATAGTCAGGCAGTTTGGATTAAGTAGCCCTGCATTGAGCAGCAACTTCAGCACCTGAGGAACGCCGCCTTGCCGGTGTAGGTCGACTGCCATGTAGCGGCCGGAGGGTTTGAGATCACAAATGACCGGAACCTTACTGCGCACGCGCTCGAAATCTTCAAGCGTCCATTCGACCTCCGCTGCGTGGCAGATCGCCAGATAGTGAAGCACCGCATTAGTGGAACCACCGGTCGCCATCACCAGCGTGATGGCGTTCTCAACGCTCTGTCTGGTGATGACGTCGCGCGGTTTGATGCCTTTCCTGACCGCTTCAACCAGAACGGTTGCCGAGGCGGCAGCGGAGTCCAGCTTCTCCTGATCGGGGTTGGCCATCAGCGAAGAGCCAAGCAACGACATACCCAGCGCTTCGAAGGACGAGCTCATTGTGTTGGCAGTATACATGCCTCCACAGGCACCCGTGGTCGGACATGCGTGCCGTTCGATGCCCGCGAAATCTTCCTCGCTCATGTGGCCAGCCTTAATAGCGCCGACGGCCTCAAACGCAGAGATGACCGATAGATCCTCGCCCTTCCAGTTTCCGGGTTTGATGGTGCCGCCATAGACATAGATCGCCGGAACGTTCGCCCGAGCAATACCTATCATACCTCCGGGCTTGTTCTTATCGCAGCCGCCGATGACAAGAACACCGTCCATCCATTGCCCTTGGACCGTTGTTTCCACGCAGTCGGCGATTACCTCGCGCGAGATAAGGGAGTACTTCATCCCCTCGGTTCCCATCGACATGCCATCAGAAATGGTCGGAACACCAAACATCTGAGGATTGGCGCCTGCTGCCCTGACCGCGGCTGCGGCGGCATCCGCAAGCGGCTGAAGACCTGCGTTGCATGGCGTGATCGTTGAGTGGCCGTTGGCAATACCGATCATGGGCTTGTCGAAGTCCTCGCTTCGATAACCGAGCGCGCGGAACATCGCCCGATTGGGAGAACGTTCCACACCTTTGGTGATGGCGTTCGATCGTAGTTTGTGCGGCACTAGATGCCCTCCCCTAGTTAGCTGATAAGAGGACAGCATAAGCGAGCGCCGAATAATTCTGAAAATCTATTTATCATATGATATATAGTCGAATCTCATATCAATGAGGTCGCCATGGATTTGCGCCAGCTTCGCCATTTCGTCGCCGTGGCCGAGGAACTTCATTTCGGCAAGGCCGCCGAGCGCCTACACATGACGCAGCCCCCACTTAGCCAGAGTATTCAGGCGCTGGAGGCTGACCTCGGTGTGCAGTTGTTCTTCCGCACCAAGCGAACGGTGCGATTAACGCCGATTGGAAAGCATTGGCTACCCCATGCGAGGCGCGTTGTGGATGAGGCGGCAACGCTTCCGGAGTTGGCCCGTCGCCTGTCTCGAGGTGAAGTCGGCACACTGCGCATCGCGTTCGTCAGTTTCGTTGGCTACAGCTTCCTTCCGAGGCTGGTCAGTCGATTCAAACAATCGTTCCCGGAAGTGGAGATTTTGCTGAGTGAGGCAACCAGCAACGTACAAATTGACAGCTTGCTTGCAGGAGACATCGATATCGGCTTGATGATTCCGCCATCGAACCGGGCTATGCCGGCGCCCCTCAGCTATATGCCGATCACCTCCGAAGAACTTGTTGTAGCGATGCCATCCCGGTGGATAAAGAGCCGCAATGCCGAGCACCAGAGCGGCACAATCTCATTCGAAGACTTCAAAGAAAAACCGCTCGTTCTGTTTCCCCGAGCAGGAGCACCCGTTCTTCATGATCTCGTCACCCGCTTCTATGCTAATTATGGTGCGCACCCCGTGATTAGCCAGCACGCCATGCAGATGCAGACGATGATCAATCTGGTAGCCGAGGGAATGGGATTGGCGTTCGTGCCGAGTTGCATGCGTAGCCTTTCACCGGCTGGCGTCTCCTACTTAAGGCTGCAGGAGGCTGCCCCTACGATCGAGGTCGGACTGAGCTGGCAACCCGACGAAGCCTCCCAAGTCGTCAAGAAATTTGTCGCACTCGTCAAAGACGAAATTGCCAGCCGCTCTGCCGCGTCCTCGCTCTGAAGGCAACAGCGGCCCGATCACCGCCCGCTCCTCATTCATCAGGCCTATTCGCTCGCCTAAAGCAGCCTCTAAACGGAAGCATTGAATCAAGAACCGATTCCACTCGGGCAATCCCAACTGGATGTGCCGGCCGCTGACGCCGTTCGGCAACAAGCCCCCCCGCGCGGCTTGCCTTGGAACGTACCTACGAAGGCACTGACCTTGCCCCACGCCAACCGATCCTGCCAACGGGTAACGGCTTGCCCTCACGAAGGTTTGATGGGCCATCGCCGCGCTTTACTTGGGACGGAGGTGGCCTGCTGGCCCGCCTCTCGCCCGTGAAACCGGAGGGCGAACGCGTCATGGACGCATGCTCCCTCATCAAACCCATACAACGCGCCATCAAGCATCTCAAAACTTTGCACATAAGCGACAAGCAGACCCCATCTGGCGAAGCAGCTTAGCGGTCGAGTATCAGTAGCGGACACGATGATCTGCTGTGAGCTTCTATGTCTGCGCCTAGCTCTGGAACTAGGGTCCGGACTCACTAGCCGCCTTAATGCATAGCACCGGACGTTTTGGCGACGAGAGGCAGGCTTTTGCTGGCTGCGCGACACCGCAGGCAAGT
>NZ_SHMI01000061.1:0-9727 GCF_004284735.1 Shinella sp. JR1-6
ATCGGCGTAAGCAACCAAATCCTACGTCATTTCAACGGTTTGAACCATATCCGCCAACCCCTCGTGAATTATTCGGGCTAGCTGCACTTGAGGAGTGCCGATGCACAGCCATTCGGAACGGATAATCCCAGCCATCTGCTCCTCCAGTTTCAGCGTGGTGAAGCGCATCTCGGGTCGCTGGGCAGCGATGACAATCGCTTCGGTATTTGCCGCACCGCTCTTTTGGCGCTTCACGAATGGGCGCACGCACTGTGGTACGATCAGCCGGACTTGATGGCCCAGCTTGGTTATCTCACGCGCCGAGTAGTGAGCACTACCGCAAGCCTCCATGAATTACCCCGTCAGGGCCAGAGCTTTCATCCAACTTGTAGCCATGATGTCGATTCCTCATAATTAGCAGCACGACGCCGACCGGCCGGCCGGCCGACCGTTAAAATTGTTGCATTTGAGTTGCTTCGATCTCTGCGGCTCCACAATTGCAGCAGCTTTACCTGTCGATCTTTTTCTCCACGTAATGCTGCTGCAATCTTTTGGACAAAGATGACCCAAATGAAGTGAATGGAGGAACGATGCGGCTCCTATTGATCGAGGATGAAAGGGAATTGGCCAACGCATTGACGGCCGGCCTGGCAAAGCATGGCATCGTCGCGGATCACACGATGTACCTCACTCATGCGCAGGAACTTGTTCTGCAGAACGACTACGATGCTATTCTTCTTGATCGCCGCTTGCCGGATGGCGAAGGCCTGACGTTCATCCCGAAGCTACGGCGCGCAGGCAATAGCACGCCAATCATCGTTTTGACCGCTCGGAATGAACCGATGGAGCGCGTCGAAGGACTTGATTTTGGCGCGGATGACTATCTCGGAAAGCCGTTCCTGATCGAGGAACTCATGGCGCGGGTGCGCGCGCTCATGCGGCGCAATCCGGAGCTCGCCAATCGGGATATTCAGATTGGCCGGCTATTGATTGACCCACTGCATCTAACCGTCAAGATCGACGATACTTGTCTCGATATGCCAAGGCGCGAACTCCTGGTGCTTCAGGCGCTGGCCAAGCGGAAGGGCAAGACAGTCTTGCGCTCAGCGCTTGAAGAGGCTGTCTACAATTACGAGGAAGAAATTCAATCGAATGCTCTCGACGCCCATATTTCCAGGCTCCGGAAGAAGCTACTGGATGCTGGTGCCAGGGTAACGATCCATAATATTCGTGGTGTCGGATACCTGTTGAAGGAAGAATAATGCGCTCACCGCCCAGCAGTTCGCTTTGGTGGAGGCTGAGTTGGCAGCTCAGCGTTGTGATCACTGTTGTCATCGGTGTGGTTTTCGTTGGACTGTCTGTTTATGCCACTATGGTGCTTTCTCCTAACATTGCGATGGAGAGGGAAATCAAATCAGCGGTCAGGCAGGCGATCTCACGAAATGGGCAAGGGAGCCTGGAACTGAAAGATACACTGCAGCTGCAGGCCTTGTTTGCGGAGAACAGCGAACTTTGGATTGTAGC
Source organism: Shinella sp. JR1-6 (assembly GCF_004284735.1). Taxonomy (NCBI): domain Bacteria; kingdom Pseudomonadati; phylum Pseudomonadota; class Alphaproteobacteria; order Hyphomicrobiales; family Rhizobiaceae; genus Shinella; species Shinella sp. JR1-6. Next base: position 1,504 of record NZ_SHMI01000061.1, read on the forward strand.
AGCCGGCACAGACGGCGCTTCTGTGTCCCGCGGCACCGTCCCGGCCCCCTATGCGGCGATCACGCCACTTACCTACTTGTTTGTTTCTGCGGACATCCGCAAAGCCGATGGGCTAAAAGACATTGCCTCTATCGACGACATAAAGACCCCGTTTGGCGAGGTGCGGATTTTATTCGGTGGCGTCGCTGGAAAGGGATCGTCGGTCGTGGCGATCCTAGCAGAGGCATACCCGATCTATGTCTCGCTACTCGTCGTGTCGTTGCCCGCAATTTTTCTCGCCGTTCCACGGATTGTCAAACGCGCACTTGCACGCGTAAGCGATGTGGCGGACAAGGCTTCGCAGATTGAGCCGCGACGGCATGGAGCGCGCCTTCCAGTCGACGGCATACCCAAGGAGGTGGCGCCGATCGTCACAGCGTTCAACGGAACGCTCGATCGTCTCGAAAATGAAGCCAAGAAACGCCAACGCTTCCTAATCGACGCGGCCCATGAGCTCAGAACGCCTATTGCAATCATGCAGACGCGGATTGACGGCATGCCCGAAGGAGCGGAACGTTCACGATTGCTTGAAGACGTTGCGCGTCTGGCCGACACCGCTGAACAGCTCTTGGATTTTGAGCGCAACGATCAGGCGCTGGAAGCGAATGGCAAGGTCGATCTGGTTGTAGTGGCACAGACAGCGGTCGCAGATATCGCCCCCGTGGCGATCGCAGCGGGCTTCCTGATTTCCTTCCAGAGCGATACCGTGAAACTCGAGCGCGAGGGTAGTGCTCCGGCGCTGGCAAGAGCAGTCAGCAACCTTATCCGCAATGCTATCGACCACGGTGAGGGTCGCGGAGAGATTGCCGTTTCGGTTTCGGCGGATGGCTCGATTGCGGTAGCCGACCAAGGGCCGGGCATACCAGAGGAACATCAAGAACTGGTGTTCGAACCCTTCTATCGGGTGACCCCGAAAAGCGAAGGATCCGGGTTAGGCCTGAGCCTTGTCAAGCAGATAGTCGACAACCATGGCGGACGTGTTTTGATGCAGAGTGACCGGCGCGGCACGGTTGTAAAGCTTTTCCTTTGAGCTGATGGCAGTACGCAAGTGCTCGCTCCTGATTTTCGCGGCTGGAGCTTTCTCGTAATGCTGCGGCAATCCTCCGCGCAGACTGTCCCCGACGCGATCAGCGTCGGAGAGTAATGAAGTGAACAGCAACCCTCATCTCTATCATCGTTTGCTTGACCGTCCGGCCCGAAGACGATCTATGGTAGCCTTGCTCCTGACAACCGCCATTGCGGCATCGGGATGCACTTCGGTTCCAATCAAGGAGAGTGGAGCGCTTACCTCCTACAGCAAGCTCGGCCCCGCAAAGGGCAAGCTGGGCAAGAAGCGGATTTTCGTGGAGGGGCAGGAACTTGTACGAGTGAAGACGGTCCGGATCATCCCGACAAGCTTCTCCTTCGACGCCGCATCTCGGATCAAGTCGCAAGCCGACCGTTTCCTCGTTTCCAATGCGATGGACCGTGCACTGTGTGTGGCGTTGAGCGATAAGTATCAACTGGTTCCCTCCGGACGACCTGCCGACCTTACGGTCCGTTCCGTGGTCACCGATATAGTCCCGACTAACAAGGGTGTCGCGGCAGCAGCGACTATCGCCAGCGTCGGCGGCGGCTTCGCGATCCCAAGCAATATCCCCCTGGTTGGCATACCGCGCATACCATTCGGCCTCGGCGGCCTCGCCGTAGAGGCCGAAGCAACCGATAGCTCGAATGTCCAGCGCGCGGCGATGATGTGGAGCCGCGGAGCGAACTTCATTCAGGACAAGCCTCGCTATTCGGAGGTAGGCGACGCCTATGGCCTTGCAAGCAAGTTTGCCAGTGACTTTTCCCGAGTGCTCACTACGGGCAAGGAGCCAAAAATGTTGGACATTTCAGTTCCTTCAAGACATCGACTGAAATCCTGGCTGGGCGGCAGACACAAATATACTGCATGCGAAGCGTTCGGGCGAGCTCCAGGCTTGGTTGGAAAAGTCGCTGGCAAATACGGTCTTCCACCGCAATGGACCGAGAAAAGACAGATGCCTTCGGATGCGAGATGATGATCGGGAAAATCTTGCTGCGTCAGAACTGACTGACGGCAGGGTATTGTTGATTATGTGATGGCCCACCCTTTCGAGGACATCCCATAATCAGCAGGCTATTTTGTCGCGATCTCAAAGGCGGCGTCGAGGCAACTCGCGACGACACTGGAGTTGCCGGGTTGGTAGCTTTCTTCACGAATACGGCGACTATGGTGAGCTGGCAAACGGTGAAACGCGGCTGGCGTTCTCCTCCTGCGCCCTTATGCGTCGACTTGGAAAAATCCCGCCAAATCTGACGCACGGGCACCCGATTTTGAGTTTGCATTGAGACCGGATTGTGTCTACCGCCCTTCAGCGAGCCCTGTTGGCTGACGCCATCCTCGTACAACATACACGCGACGAACCATGGGGCCAATGGAGTAATGAGGCGGACGGCCTCCGCACCCGGCATCGCTGTGCCATACTGTGGCTGTCAAAGGCCACAATCGTGAGAACCGTCCATGAAGGAACTTACCACAGTCGGCCTTGATATCGCTAAGCACGTTCTTCAGGTCTACGGCGTCGAGTAAAATGGCGGCTTCGTTTTGCGGAGGAAGCTCCGGCGGACAGAGGTCGTCAGCTTTTTCAGTCAGCTCTCACCTTGTCTGATCGGCATAGAGGCCTGCGCCACTGCTCATCATTGGGCTCGAGTTTTGTTTAATCTCGAGCATGAGGTTCGATTAGCGTTCGTGGACAAAGGGTATCCATAGTTTGACTGCGGCGATTGCGACGAAACCGAGGTAGGATTCTTTGGTCTTGTCATAGCGGGTCGCAACGCGCCGCCAGTTCTTGAGCTTGTTGAAGAGCCGTTCGATCTGGTTGCGCCATTTGTATTTTGGCTTTGTCGTGCGGGATCGGCTCGCGCCTGTTGCTTTTTGAAGGGATGACAGCCTCGACCTTGGCACTGGCGATTTCGTCGCGAATGGCGTCGGCGTCGTAACCCTTGTCGGCGAGGAAAGCCTCGATCCGATCGGAGATCATGCGGAACAAGGGCGCAAAGCCTTGGGTATCGTGCGTTTGCCCGGGCGTCAGGACGTAGCCGAGCGGTCGACCTTTCGCATCGCAGCGGGCATGGAGCTTAGTGGTGAAGCCGCCGCGCGATCGACCAAGCGCCTCGGTCTCCTGAGACCCCTTTTTATGCCGACCGCACAATGATGTGCCCGGACAATTGTGCTGTCGATCATGTCGGCGCTTCGATCCCGCTCGACCATCTCTGCCAGCGTTTCGAGCATTGCTTCGAACACACCGGTCTCGACCCAGCGTCGATATCGGCGGAAGACGCTGTTCCACTTGCCGTATTCATCAGGCAGGTGTCGCCATTGCGCACCCGTGCGCGCCATCCACATCATGCCTTCGAAATAGCGCCGATTGTCCTGAGCAGGGCGGCATCCGCGTCCTTGCTCGGGGGGAAGAAGCGGGCCGATCACCGCCCATTCCTCGTCCGTCAAACCGATCCGTTCGCCCAAGGCTACCTCCAAATGAAAGCCTTGAATCAAAAACCGCTTCCGCAGTCAACCTTTGTCCACGAACGCTAATGCCGGCGTCTTGCGTCAAACCGTACGTGAAGCGGCAGAAGAACGATGCAAAGGATGCGGAAGCGATCTGTGAGGCGGTGACCCGACCGACAATCGCGGCCCAATCGGCCGAGCCGAGTCACCATGAGCTCGTCGCTGGGGTGCAGAAATTCTATGACGGTCGCCAGCGCGTCGTGCCCGTCGCGACTGTTGCTGGACATTTTTTCCGACCGAGTGATGGTCTCCGTCGATTTCGGGTAACCTACAGCGCACACAGCCTACCTCTGGAGGTTTACTGTTTCACCAGGACACCGGCCTGGGACGTCTAAGAAGGCATCCAGTCGGATATCATCGACCATCTGCTTGCGATCCTTCCGGAATTCGATCTGGATGTATTCCAGAAACCGAATGGCCGCGATTTTCAGGCCTATCGCCCTTTGAATGAACCTGCATCACCCCCATCACCTGGATTCGCGCTCGGCCATTCGGGTGAAGTAGGGTATGGGTTCATAGACCGGCGGCACCGGCCGGCCGGCGATCACGTTGGACCAGCCGCCAGCCGATAGCCCGCCATTGCCAAATTTGATCGAAGCAAGACGATGCCCGCATTCTATCGCAAATCCAAGCTTCTGCGTCGGTCCCGCGTCTTCTGGGGCTCGTTTTCCCTCTGGCGTCCGCGCCTCATCTTCTGGTGCGGCGCGCTCGCCATCGGGGTTGTCAGCGTCGGCTTCGCCAAGCTTGCCGACCTCGCTCAGCACGGCTTCACAAGCATGACAACGGCTGGCGAATGGAATTATCTCATTCCGCTTCTCATAACCCCGGCCGGTTTCGCCCTCTCGGCCTATCTGGCGATGCGTTTTCTTCCGAACGCGCAGGGCAGTGGCATCCCCCAGGCAATCGCCGCGCGGCATCTCAAGGACGAGGAGGATCGCGGCCGCTTGCTGTCCCTGCGCATCGCCTTCGGCAAGATTCTCCTGACGGTATTCGGTCTTCTTTGCGGCGCCTCCATCGGCCGAGAGGGGCCGACGGTACAGGTCGGTGCCTCGATCATGCTGGCCGCCGGTCGCTTCGGCGGCATGGCGCAGGCCCGCGGCCTCATTCTCGCGGGCTCGGCTGCCGGCATCGCCGCCGCCTTCAATACCCCGCTTGCCGGCATCGTCTTTGCGATAGAGGAGATGGGCCGCACCTATGAAGCCCGCACCAATGGTCTCGTGCTTGCCGCCGTCATCATCTCCGGCCTTGCAGCGCTCGGCCTTTCAGGCAGCTACCACTATTTCGGATCGACGTCGGTCGCGCCCGTTCAGATGCGGGACTGGGCGCTGGTCCTGGCCTGCGGCATCGGTGGCGGAGCGCTCGGCGCGATCTTCAGTGGCATGGCACAGCATTTCGGGCAGCGCATCCGACGCTGGGCACAGCCCGAGCCGATGAAGCGCATGGTGCTGCTGGCTCTCTGCTGCGGACTGGCCATCGCCGCTATAGGCGTGCTCTCGGGTGGCGATACCTTCGGCACCGGCTATGAGCAGGCCAAGGGCGCCGTACAGGGCGAAGCCCTGCCGCACTTGTTCTTCCTGGAAAAGTTCGCCGCCGGCTTCCTTTCGATGCTGTCAGGCATTCCGGGGGGTATCTTCGCCCCTTCCCTTTCCGTTGGCGCGGGCCTCGGCAGCACATTGGGCTCACTCCTCGGAACCAGCATCGCGCTTGCCGCCGTGCTTGGCATGGCGGGTTACTTCGCCGGCGTCGTGCAGGCGCCGATGACGGCCTTTGTCATCATTCTCGAAATGACGGGCGACCACGAGGCGGTGATTCCCATCATGGCCGTCTCGATGCTCGGCTATCTTACGTCCCGTATTCTCTCGCGCGAGCCACTCTATCACGGCCTCTCCCGCGTCTTTATCGCAGCCGCCATCCGAATGCGGCGGGCGGCCGGAAAAGGCTCCGGAGAGACTGACATATGAGCCGGTCAGAGTAATTCCTGCCAAACGAACAGTGATCGCCGCTTCGAGGAAAGGTGGAAACGCTCTCAGGAGGTCTGTACCATGACCCACGGATGCCGATGGTGATCAAAGACGCGTTGTGTTGGCTCCAGTCCATCCTTCTCCTCAAAGCAGCCAAGAGCCAAAGCCGTCATGCCAGGGCGAAAGTCTGGCTCCCAGAAGAGGGTGAATCGGCAGGAAGGGCAGAAGTGAAACTCGACGGGCTTGCCGCGGTCGCCGATCCGGGATAACACCGTAGATATGCTGGCGACTTCGGTCATTCCAATTGCAAAGAACACAGCAATCCCGCAAGCGGAGCCTTTCCGGCGCTGGCATTCCAGGCAATGGCAGACGGAGACTGTCACCGGTTCGCCCTGCGCGACAAGCGAAAGCGCGCCGCAGGAACAGGTAGCCTTCCGTTTCATTCGTGCCTTCTCCCAGGTTCAACCAAATCTTATGCCAAATCGCCGTTGACCGCTGCACAGCATTTTCTATAAGGGGTTCATTCACCCCGGACCCGGTGAAAATCCGGGTGGCTCTTCTGGCCGCCGATCCGCCAGACAACGCAAAAGCATCAAACCAGTTCACATGCCGGACATCATCCGGTCTGGATGCACTACTCTTGCGGACTTTTCATGTTCAATCTGACGACCTACAAGCGTGAGTGGTTCTCGAACATTCGCGCCGATACTCTCTCCGGCATCGTAGTGGCGCTTGCCCTCATTCCCGAAGCCATCGGATTTTCCGTCATTGCCGGCGTCGATCCCAAGATCGGGCTCTTCGCCTCCTTCGCCATCGCCTGCGTCTCCGCCTTCGTCGGCGGCCGGCCCGGCATGATCTCCGCCGCCACGGCGGCGACGGCCGTTCTGATGGTCACGCTCGTCAAGGAGCACGGGCTGGAATATCTCTTCGCGGCAACGCTTTTGATGGGCTTCATCCAGATCGGTGCGGGCTTTCTGAAGCTCGGCCGCGTCATGCGCTTCGTCTCGCGCTCCGTCATCACCGGCTTCGTCAACGCACTCGCGATCCTCATCTTCATGGCGCAGCTGCCGGAGCTGATCGGTGTGCCGGGGCTGACCTATGCGATGATCGCGGCGGGCCTCGCGATCATCTATCTCTTCCCTTATGTCACCAAGGCCATCCCGTCGCCGCTGGTCGCGATCCTCGTGCTGACCGGCGTCGCCTATTGGGGCGGCCTGGACCTGCGCACGGTCGGCGATCTCGGCGAACTACCCTCCGCGCTGCCGATCTTCGCACTGCCCCAGGTGCCGCTGACCTTCGAGACGCTGCAGATCATTTTCCCGTACTCCATGGCGCTCGCCGCAGTCGGCCTGCTGGAATCACTGCTGACTGCACAGATCGTGGACGACATGACGGATACGCCGAGTTCCAAGAGCCAGGAATGTATCGGTCAGGGAGCGAGCAACATCGCTTCCAGCCTCATCGGCGGCATGGGTGGATGCGCCATGATCGGCCAGTCGGTGATCAACGTCACCTCCGGCGGCCGTGGACGTCTCTCGACCTTCGTCGCAGGCGCCTTCCTGCTGTTCCTCATCCTCGTGCTGGACGATCTCGTGCGCATCATTCCGATGGCAGCCCTGGTCGCCGTCATGATCATGGTCTCGATCGGCACTTTTTCCTGGCGCTCGATCCTCGACCTGCGCCGCAATCCTCTGTCTTCCTCCATCGTAATGCTGGCAACGGTCGCGACCGTGGTTGGCACCCATGACCTTGCCAAGGGTGTACTCGTCGGCGTGCTGCTCTCCGGCGTGTTCTTCGCCGGCAAGGTCGCCAAGCTCTTCCACGTGCGCTCGACGCTGGGTGCGGAGGGTACGGAACGCACCTACCATGTCGACGGCCAGATCTTCTTCGCGTCGGCGGAAAGCTTCACGGCGGCGTTCGATTTCACCGAGACGCTGCGCAAGGTGACTATCGACGTCACGCAGGCGCATCTGTGGGACATCACGGCCGTCGGCGCGCTCGACAAAATCGTCCTCAAATACCGGTGCCAGGGTATCGAGGTCGCCGTCATCGGCGTCAACGAGGCGAGTGCACACATGCTTGATCGGTTCGCGCTGCACGACAAGGAGCACGCTTCGCTCTCAGGATCGGCAAATTGAGCCCGTAGGCCACCTTACGCTTCGGCCACCGTCGCGCAATGAGGATTCAGCTCCATCAACGCCATCGTTACCTTCGCACGATACCGTAACGGAATTGCGGCCTTGAAAAAGGCCGTACCGTTTGGAGTGACGATGCCTGACGCGGTACTATTTGCATCTCGCGACGCATGTCCAACTGCAGCTTTTATTTTTGATGCCGCAGGAACCATCGTGCACGCAGGCTCTTTTACACGCGCGATCAATTCGACGGGCTCCCAATGGAGCTGCTTCTGCCCGATTGGCCGCTTGAGTTAGAGATGCCGCTGTGTCGCATCGTAGACGGCGCAGGCCATGAAAGACGTGCATGTGTCAGGATCGCGCGCTGGCTGGGCCGCTCCGACGTAAGCCCACGGTGAGGGCCGCCTTGTGAGGTGACGCTGAACATCGGAAGTCCTAGTGCAAACACTAGGGATAGTCCTATGACGAAGCATCCGATTGAAGTGATCACGTCTGTTGAGCGCCGTCGACGCTGGTCT
>NZ_SHMI01000062.1:0-9049 GCF_004284735.1 Shinella sp. JR1-6
TTGTGTCCATAACCTCCATGATGGACACAAGCCGACCCAACCTCATCCAACGGCAGGACCTGAAAATCGCGCTTACACCTGAACAAGGATGCCTCGTACACGATAGCGCTGAACGCATGCCGCGCAGCAATGCGGGGGGAGGTGGAGGTGGAGATCGCTCGCGGTCTCTATGCTGCATTTGCCGAGAAACACGACCTCTTGGTACCCTCGGGTGACCCTGTCATCGCGCACCGACGACGGCGTGACCGCGGTCCTCATATTCGATGAGGTGCGGATGCCCGATATCCCCATGCCTTACCGGATCATCGACGGATCGGGTCGAAACGCCTTGGATATAGGCCCCTTGGGGTGACCGCCGTTAGGTCTTTTTTCGGCAACCTGGCGGGCCGAGCAACCTCGGACATAGCCGCCGGTACGAAGGTTCGAACTGCGCGGCGCGATGGTGCCCGCCCGTATTTCCAGCCCGCGATCGCCAAGCCGATGATCTCGCGCCGCAAAATCAGCTTCGGCGCTCTTCCGATCGAGTGATCGCAGGTTCATCATGTCGTCAGTCATCGATGTTGTTCCTCAGCTTGCTCATGAGCAACTAGACCCTACCCGCAATCATAGACAGCCATGAAATCCAGCTACACTACTCTATGGGACACGATCGCAATTCGTCTTTCATTGATCTCGCGAACTATCTTGGCGGGAGCGTTGTAGCTCGCGGCTAATACACTATGCTCAGGCAATCCCAACGTTTTTCGAAACCTCATCCGCCTCGTTTGCCAACGTCTCGTAGTGCGTTTGACGCCCACTGCTTTCTCGCCAATAAAATCCTACCTCACGCCGCTCGCTCCAATCGTCGATTGACAGCAACTTCACATCGTCCTCCTCTCTAAACTCCGCGCGTGCGTAAAGCTCTGGGAAGAGCGAACATCCCATTCCGATCGAGACCATTTGACGAATGGAATCAAGGCTTGTGCCTTCGTAGTCGTCAACAACAATGGCGCCCGAAGCTGCTGCCAGATGGTGCACGTTTTCCATGAGTCTGTGACCACTGCCGAGTGCCAAAAGCGTTTCATCGACAAGATCAGAAATCCCAACCGACCGCTTATCCGAAAGTGGGTGGTCTGCGGGCACGCCTAAGAATAGTTTCTCGTTCCCAATGCGTCGAAACTTTAAATCCGATCTCTCAGGCGCCGGTCCAAGACCGCAGTCCAGCGCACCCGCCGCCACGGCGTCTTCAATGTCGACCGGGCGGTCTTCTCGAATGTAGATTTTGAGACTTGGAAACTTGCGATGAAGGCCAGGAAGAAAACGCGGAAGAAAGTAAGGACCGAACGTCGGCGCCGTTGCGAGCCGCACTACTCCGCCTAGAGTTTTCGTATCGCCGACCGCTCTGTCGACTATGTCGTCGACCGACGCAAGCGCCAGTCGAGCGCCTCGCGCGATCTCGGATCCAATCGGTGTGGTGATGACGCTGCTCGGTGTGCGCTCAAAGAGCGTGACGCCTAGGGACTTCTCCACCAATCCAACCTGAACGGACAGGGTCGGCTGCGAGACATGGCAGTGTTTCGCGGCTTTCCCGAAGTGCCGCAAGTTATCGAGCGCGACTATGTATTCCAGTTGGCGAAGAGTAGGGCGGTAGGGCATATTTCCTATAGTTATGAACTATCGCCGGAATTGCAACAATGAATTGGAACTATTGGAGAGAATACCCGATGTTTGTGTGGTCAACGAAAGGAAAATCAAATGGACCAGTTCTTGAAGTCACTTCGTAGCCGCAAGGCGCATGTCCAGTCTCGTATCGACGACGAACAGTCGCGGCCAGCACCAGATGTCCTCCGCTTGAGCGCGCTTAAGAAATTGAAGCTGCGTTTCCGGGAGCAGATCGAGCTCATCGAGCGTCACAACCGCCAGAGCACACCGGTCCTCATCCCTGTCGTCAGACGAAGATCATTCAAGCTCTAGAGTAAGGGATGACAATGTACAAATACATCAGCCTACAAGATCACAGATCTTGAGAGGCTAACGACGCTCTTCACAAGCTCGTCAGTGGCTACCGAACGCTCAAAAACGATTTGGGACGCGCTCAGTCGGTGTGAGTAAGACTACTATGTCCTGACCAGACTATCGCAGTTGATCGCTGCGATGCGTGGGTCACATCAGAGAAGAGCTGGAAATTCGGCGAAAGGCAAGGTCAGCTCGCCGAACGCAGGAATACACTTTTGTTCGTCCCAGCAGCGGACCCATCCCCCTCAATTTCCTATCGCAGTCCGGGCCCCTCTGACGAAAGATGCCGGTCCTTTCGTGATGTCGGACTTCAAAAAAACAGGATCGCCGGCTGGAGTTTCTCACGTGGAGTTAACGTTTCTTTTCGCTGATTGGCTGGGAAAATCCGCCTGGATGTGGCTAGGGTTCCTCGGTATCGTGCTTGCACTCCTGATTTTTGACTTGGGCGTTCTCCACCGCGAAAGCCGCGAGATCGAGGTCAGGGAAAGTCTGCTTCTCTCATCCGTCTACGTTTCGCTCGGCCTAGCCTTCGGAGGATTTATCTGGTGGCAGCTCGGTCCTGAATCGGGGATGAACTATCTCACGGGTTTCGTGGTGGAAAAGACCCTGGCGCTCGACAATGTGTTTGTCATCGCGCTGATCTTTTCCTTCTTTGCCGTTCCCCGGATCTACCAGCATCGCGTGCTGTTTTGGGGCATTTTGGGTGTGATCGTGCTTCGCGCGATCATGATCGGAGTGGGTGCAACACTCGTCTCTCAGTTCTCCTGGGTGCTCTATGTCTTCGCCGCCTTCCTGATCATCACAGGCGTCAAAATGTTCTGGATCGGCGATAAAGAGCCGGAGCTGGCTGGCAATCCCATCATTTCCTTCCTTCGCCGGCGGCTAAACGTCACTGAAGGGCATCACGGTCAGGCCTTCTTCGTGAAGAAACAGGATCCACTAACCGGCCGCTTGACCTGGTTTGTCACACCGCTGTTCCTAGCTTTGATCATGGTCGAACTCGCCGATATCGTCTTTGCAGTCGACTCGGTTCCTGCGATCTTCACGATCACTACAGACCCGTTCATCGTCTACACCTCGAACATCTTTGCGATCCTGGGACTTCGCGCGCTCTACTTCGCACTGGCAGCCATGATCCATCGATTTAAATATTTGAAGCCGGCCCTTGCCATCGTTCTCGTGTTCATCGGCTCAAAGATTTTTGTCGCAGATCTGCTTGGCCTCGAGAAATTTCCTGCCGCGCTCTCGCTCGGGATTACCTTCGCTATCATCGCGGCGGGCGTGTTCTGGAGCCTCGTGAAAACACGCGACGACACGAATCCTGCTTAAACATCGTTTTATCAAAAGCTAAGAGAACGGCCCAATGATCTCTGATATTTTCGTAAGCCTGGTCGCATCCTTCGTTGTCTATCCGCTGCAGGCCGAAATTGGGGAGAAGGTGCGGGCAGCCCGCCAACCGGTGGCGATCCTCGCACAAGCTCAAGCCTGCATCGCGTCGCAAGGACCGAAGCTGATTGAGCGCGCCACTAGCGACTGGGGTTGGGCTGCGACGACGGCGATCCGGGTCTCGGTTGGCTTTACACGTCGAGAGGATTTGCTTGATCGGAAAGATCCGGCCTGCTCTGACGTGATCCGAGCGCTGAATGCGTCAGCTGTGAGCGGCTCTTGATCCGTGTGCAGAGTACACGCAACGGAGATGAATGCACGCTGCTCTCTGACGGCGAAATCCGCGGTGTGGCATCGCGCCATGCACAAACTTTTGATTGTTGCTGGAGCTTCACGCGGTTTTTGAGTTCAAAGTGATCTACGCTTTCGGTGAAAAACTGCTTCTTCTCCAAGCATATGTGCCGCTCCAGTCGGGGCTGCGACAGATGAATAGCCGGATTAAATCCGATCGATGGTTCACTGGTTGGCAGTTGTGCGATCATGCGTCTGGCAAGGGGGTTACCGAGACGCAATCGCGATTGAAGTTTTTGACGAGGGCCTTCGCCATTCCGTGGATTGAGAGCCTCAGATCAACGCAGATGTACGTCCACACATTGATCCGAAACAGCCCAATCCGCGTAAAACGGGAGAGATGTATATGGAGAATTTCAATGGATGCTGTCGCCAACCAGGGCTGCCGTTTGTCAGCGGCATATCGTCCGACTCAAGAGGAAGCGGAAGAAGCAGTGCGGACTCTTCTTCGTTGGGCCGGAGACGATCCCAACCGGGAAGGCTTGCTTGAAACGCCGAATCGGGTTGCGAAGGCGTATCGCGAGCTGTTTTCCGGCTACGAGGTGGTGCCGGAGGATGTTCTTTCCAAAACGTTCTCAGAGGTAGCTGGTTACAAGGACATGGTTCTTGTGAGGGACATCGGGTTTCATTCCCATTGCGAGCACCACATGGTGCCGTTTCATGGGATCGCCCACATAGCCTATATTCCGGACAGGGGCGTGGTCGGGCTTTCAAAGCTGGCTCGGCTCGTCGAACTTTATGCCCGCCGGCTTCAAACCCAGGAAACCATGACCGCGCAGATCGCAAAGGCTCTGGATGAATGCCTCCGGCCGCAGGGTGTTGCAGTGATGATCGAGGCTGAGCACATGTGCATGGCGATGCGAGGCATCCGCAAGGAAGGCGCCAAGACGTTGACCACCGTGTTCACCGGCCAGTTCGATGTGTCGGCGGAGCGGCAGGCGCGCTTCATGATGCTGGCGCGGAAATGAAACGCTTACGGTGACTGTTGCAACCTAAAGAGCGTGAAATGACCGAAACGCTGATGCGATCATTATCTCACGGGTACTCCGCCTTGGTCCTTGGGGCGAGCGGCGGAATAGGTCAGGCGTTTCGCTGGCAGTTGGAGATGGATGCCGGCTGCGGCAAGGTCGAATGCCTTTCGCGTAGAGATGACGCTTTCGATGTTACGGACGAATATTCTGTGCTGCGCGCCGCCGACAGGATGAAGTCGGAGGCATTCGATCTTATCGTCTGTGCTACAGGCGCACTGACCATCAATGGGCTCGGACCAGAGAAGTCGCTTCGTCAAATTTCACAGCACTTAATGATGGCGCAATTTGCGCTCAATGCCATAGGACCTGCCTTGATACTCAAGCATTTCGTTCCGTTGCTCGCGCGACGAAAGCGCGTGATCTTTGCAGTTTTGTCGGCGCGCGTGGGCTCTATTGGTGATAATGCGCTCGGAGGATGGATTTCCTACCGTTCGTCCAAGGCCGCTCTCAATCAGATCGTTCACACCGCCGCGATTGAAGTGAGCCGGACGAACCCCTCATCCTTGCTCGTCACCGTGCATCCGGGCACCGTTAAAACAGACCTGTCCGCGCCATTCGCGTCGGGGCACAAGCGTTTCGAGCCCAATGATGCAGCGCGCCGCATCCTGGAGATGCTCGACGGTCTGACGCCGGACCGTACGGGCGGGTTCTTCGCCTATGACGGAACCGCCATCGCCTGGTAGCCGTAGATTGGTGCTCCATATCCACACGGTTTGCAAAGTCGCCTCCCATGAGCACTGTCCGCAATCTCATATTCATACTCGGCGATCAGCTGACGTGGTCGCTTTCGAGCCTTGAAGCTGCCGATCCCGGGCGGGACATCATCTTGATGTGCGAGGTGATCGAGGAAGCCACCTATGCACATCATCACAAATTGAAGATGGCGCTGATCTTCTCGGCCATGCGGCATTTCGCCATCGAGCTTCGCGAAAAAGGCTTCGACGTCCGATATGTCCATCTGGACGATCTAGACAACACGGGTTCGTTCACCGGAGAACTCGACCGCACGGTCGCGGCAATATCGCCAAAGCGCATAATCGTAACCGAAGCGTCCGAATGGCGCGTTCTTCAAGCCATGAAACCTTGGAAATCTGCGTTTGGCTTGCCAGTGGAAATTCGCCCAGACACCCGGTTTCTGGTGTCCAAACAGGACTTTCAGACATGGACACAAAGCCGCCGCGCGCTGACGATGGAATATTTTTACCGCGACATGCGCCGCCGCACCGGTCTCCTCATGAATGGAAAGGATCCGGAAGGCGGACGGTGGAACTTTGACGCAGACAATCGCAAGCCCGCCCAGGCAGACCTTTTCCGTCCAACGCATCCACGCTTTCCGCCGGACGCGGTGACACGGGATGTCCTCGACCTCGTCGAGCGCACGTTTCCGCGTAATATGGGGTCGACGGCCCAGTTCTCCTTTGCCGTGACCCGCTCCGATGCACAAAAAGCGGCGGATGCCTTCGTTCGAGACTTCCTTCCCGATTTCGGCAAAACGCAAGACGCAATGCTGAAAGAGGAACCATTCCTCAACCACGCGCTCTTGTCCTTCTATATCAATATCGGCTTGCTGGATCCTTTAGAGATATGTCGGATGGCCGAACGTGCCTATCGGGAGGGACACGCGCCGCTCAATTCCGTCGAGGGGTTTATTCGACAAATCATCGGTTGGCGCGAATACATCCGCGGCATCTATTGGCTGAAGATGCCGGGCTACGAGAAGAGCAACATTTTCGATGCCAAACGACCCCTTCCGGATTTTTTCTGGACCGGCGAAACGGACATGGCCTGTGTTTCATCCGTCATTAAGCAGACGATGAAACACGCCTATGCGCATCACATCCAGCGCCTGATGGTCGTTGGAAACTTCTCGATGCTGTCGGGCCTGGACCCCTATGCTGTCCACGAATGGTATCTGGCCGTCTATGCCGACGCGTTCGAATGGGTGGAATTGCCCAACGTCATTGGCATGAGTCAGTTTGCCGACGGCGGCTTCATGTCGTCCAAGCCCTATGCCGCGAGCGGCGCCTACATCGCACGTATGTCAAACTACTGCGGCGGATGCCGATACGACGTTTCGAAGAAGAGCGGGAAGGACGCCTGTCCGTTCAATGCCCTGTATTGGGATTTCATCGTTCGAAACGCTGATAGCCTCTCCACAAACCATCGTCTCGCCCAGATTTACTCCTCTTGGGATCGTATGCGCCCTGAAACAAGGAAGGCGTATCGGAACAGCGCATCCACGTTTCTGAAGAAGCTGGACGATGGTGAACGGGTTTGAAAAGGCGACATCCTTCAGCGATTCATTCGGTACGTCTCACTGAGGCGGAAACTCTAGCTTGCGCACGTTATATCCGAGTTCGCTCGCTTTACTTATCATACGCTCGAGCTTCGTCTTGGAGGGGACGGCACGGGCATAGATCCAAAGGTCCGTCATGGATGGATTGGCGCTGATGAACCAGGATTTGTCAGGTGATTTGTAGAGCACCCAGTAGTTGAACGTGATCAGCAACGGGTAGCGAACGCGCATCTTCGCATTCGTCGATCCAAAGTCTTGGATCTTGCCGTTTCCGCGAACTGTCTTGAGACGGCCGTCCGGCGTCTCCATTCCGCAACCATCCTCAACCAAGACCTCGTTCGGTGCTTTACCTTGTCGGTAGGTCGAGTAACCCGCGACGCATCCGTCCGTCAGGAGCATGGGTGTGCGACCGATCTCTAGCCAAGTGCCGCGGTAGTGATCCAGCCCGACTTTGACGACCTTGGGGGCAGCGTATGCAGCCCCACCACCACCTGACAGGAACGCTGCCAACAGAGCGGTGCCGACCGCGAGCGTGAGGTGTTTCATGAAGTTCTCCCTAGTGTAGGTTATGATCTCCGTGGCGCACTAAGCTTCAGGTATTATATTAATGTAGTCCTTATAATAAATTAGATAAAAAACATAAAGAATTAACGCCGTAAATTCGAAAATATTTACGAACAATAAGGGAATATTTTTTCCTAGGATCATTAATGATCTTGTCTCTCGCGATCTTCCGAAACCGAAAGCCAACCTGCTGATCTGCAAAATAGCATTACGGCTTCTTCCGCTTTCTTCTTGTTTGGAAACGGGCCCTCAAGGTAGTGCTATCGGCCGTTGAATTCGACGAATACTCCTTTTCCAACAACATCATAGATAATGTTTGGTTTGATTTCGCCGGCCATTTTAGACTCCGACACTTTATAACGGTTTCTGTTTGCTTCCATACCTGTAGTTTTTTGCAGGCCTTCTCGAGCGATATTTACAGGAGCCGTTTTATTTAAGTTGAAAATGCAATGTAAATGGTGGCGCCCCGCGTAAGCAGATTTGGTATCTAAAATGCGAGGCGCCATTACTACCTCACATCGGGGGCATGAGGACCTTGTCAATCACGTGAATAACGCCATTGTCGGCTGCTACGTCCGCATTCACGACTTTTGCCTCGTTGACAGTAACGCCATTGTCCAGATCAACGGAAAGGTCAGCGCCGTTAACGGTGGCTGCCTTCATGTCGTCTTTGAGGTCTTTTGACATCACCTTGCCGGAAACAACATGGTAGGTGAGAATTTTGGATAGCTTGTCCTTGTTTTCCGGCTTCAGAAGGTCCTCCACGGTTCCAGCCGGGAGAGCCGCAAAGGCATCGTCAGTCGGTGCAAAAACAGTGAAAGGACCGGCGCCTTTAAGGGTGTCGGCAAGGCCTGCTGCTGTTACCGCTGCCACAAGGGTCTTGAATTGACCATTTGCCTGCGCGGTGTCGACAATGTCAGCTGCGTGAGCGCTATACGCTGCGGAGGAAAGGGCGAGTGTGGATGCAAGAAAAAGTCTCTTCATTATGCGTTCCTTCCGTCTCTGTCGCGTGCCATACGCGGTTTTTGAACACCTTCATCTACGAGCACTTATAGAAATCGGATCAGTGAAGATGGCTTGGGTCCAGAAATTCCAATACTCTTTCTGACGGGAAGTACGGGAACAGTCCGGTGCGACAACTTTCGTAGGCCTGAAGACGCGCCGTGGCCATCGTACCGCCTCGTGCTCGCGGCGTAGAGAAGCACAATATGCGCTGTTTAACGTTCGCGGTGTGCTGAAGCAGTTTCGGGCATGATGCGACCATCGGTCAAAATCTTTAAGTGGTATTACGGGTTGCATACTGAGCAGAATGTCGGGGAAGCGCGCTCGCCATTTGACCTTTCAACTAACCGCCTTAATGCATAGCACCGGACGTTTTGGCGACGAGAGGCAGGCTTTTGCTGGCTGCGCGACACCGCAGGCAAGT
>NZ_SHMI01000063.1:0-9012 GCF_004284735.1 Shinella sp. JR1-6
CCCCTTTTCCACCCCGCAAGCCGCATCCGTATAATGCCAACGAAATCGGCAACGGAGACGGAAACCATGGACGCGTCCGAAAACCTCAATCTCCCCTACATCATCCCCGCACAGGCCCAGAAACATGTGACCCACAACGAGGCCATCAAGACCATCGATGCCCTCCTCCATCTCGCCGTCAAAAGCAGGAGCCTCGCAAGCCCGCCGGCAAGCCCTGCCGCCGGCGATCGATACATCGTGCCCGCAGCCGCAACCGGCGCCTGGGCCGGCAGCCAAAACGCCATAGCCGCATGGCAGGACGCCGTCTGGACCTTCTATCAACCCAGAGAAGGCTGGATCGCCTATGCCAAAGACGAAAACACCATGCTCGCCTTCCAGCACGGCGCCTGGACCAGCGCAACCGTCAATACAACCAACCAAAACCGCCTCGGTATCAATACAGCCGCCGATCTAACAAACAGGTTCGCTGTCGCCCTTTGATACGCGCGACCCGCAATCTATGTCTCATTTCAGCACGTCGGCAGCCATTTGTTTACCTGTCGCAGAGTCGATCGCCACATACAATCAAGGGTAGCTAGGCCTCCGTGAATGGCCGGGTAAACGTGGCACCGCTCCATGATGGAGCCGATTCGAGGTGCCATTTCATGCCCATGCAGACCGTTCACCGTCTGACCAATGACCCTACCCCAGTGCAGCGTCTTGCCCGTGCCATCAAGGACATCGACAGCCGACTGGACTGGATCCATCGCCACAACCAGCCCGTTCCCCTGGATGCCTATCGCGCCCGGCGCATCCTGCATGCGGCGCTCGTCCGTTGTCGCGAGCGCAATGCCATTCTCCCGCCAGCTCGCTGACGGGGGACACTGCGCGAGCGGACGCGATGCCCAAGCCGCACCGATCGCGCAGGGACCCGGTCGAGCGATACGAGGCGCTCCCGGGTCTTCTCTTACAATCAGGTTCAAGCATGACGCAGGGCGCGCAGAAAATACCTATTCACAGAGGTGCGTCTGTGTCAGGCTACGCTTACTGAGTGGGCTGGGTTAAGCCTGTCGCCAACAAGCCCGAAGGCCTGCATCAGATGGACAGGGCAAAGTGATTTTCGCCGACCGTCACCACCCTATTCTGCTCCTTCGCCGCAACGCGGCGAACGGCGTCCACTGCACCGGGATCGATCCGCGATACCGCATCGGAGAAGCGGCGCTCCGGATCGGGCACCGCCGACAGAAGCAGCTTCGTATAGGGATGCTGCGGATTGTCGATGACCGCGCCGCAATCGCCCCATTCGACGATCTGGCCGCTGTACATGACGGCGATGTCTTCCGCGACATAGCGGGCCGTGGCGATATCGTGGGTGATGTAGAGGAGGCCGAGATTGCGGGCCGTCTTCATCTCGTTGAGCAGGTTCAGCACGCCGAGGCGTACCGAGACATCGAGCATGGAGGTGGGCTCGTCGGCAACAAGGACCTGCGGGCGGGCCGAAAGCGCACGGGCAATGTTGACGCGCTGGCGCTGGCCGCCGGAAAGCTCATGCGGATATTTCGGGGCGACGATGGCAGGATCGAGCTTGACGCTGGCAAGCTGCTCGAGGACGGCAGCATCGAGATCGGCGGACCGGATGTCCGGGCGATGTAGGCGCAGCGTTCGCTTCAGATGGTAGGCGATGGTGTGCGCCGGGTTGAGCGAGGCGAAGGGATCCTGGAAGATCATCTGGACGGCCTGCCGGTAGGCGGCAAGGTCGCGGCCACGCCGCCCTGCCGTCGGCTCACCCCTGAACAGCACGCGGCCGCTCGTCGGCAGATATTCCAGCATGGCCATGCGCGCACAGGTCGTCTTGCCACTGCCCGATTCCCCGACGATAGCAAGCGCCCTCCCGCTGTGAAGCGCGAAATTGACCGAGCGTGCGGCGCGCACGCCGCCCGTGGGGCTGCTGAAGGTCTTGCTGACATTGTCAAAGCGCAGAAGCGGGTCGTTCATCCGAGCACACCTCCCTTGAGTGAGGGGAACGAGGCCCAGAGCCTCTTCGTATAATCGTGCTGCGGCGTGCGGAAGATCGCTTCCGAGGGCCCTTGCTCCACCATCCTGCCCGACAGCATGACACCGATGCGGTCGCAGAACTGCACCATGAGGCCGAGATCGTGGGTGATGAACAGCACGGAGAAACCGCGCTGGCGGCGCAGCTCGTCGATCCGCTGGAGGATCTCGCGCTGCACCACCACGTCGAGCGCCGTTGTCGGCTCGTCCATGACGACGAGCTTGGGATCGAGCGCCATGCAGATGGCGATCACGATGCGCTGGCGCATGCCGCCGGAGAACTGGTGTGGATAGTCACGCATGCGCTCCGGCTTGATGTCGACGAGCCGCAGCATCTCGGCGGTGCGGTCGCGTGCCTCGCTGCGCGCACAGCCGGTATGGGTGCGCAACACGTCGTAGAACTGTTCCTCGACGCGCAGCACGGGGTTCAGCGAATTCATCGCGCTCTGGAACACCATGGCCACCTCGCGCCAACGGAAATCGGTGAGCGCCCGCTTGTCGAGGCCGAGCACGTCGCGACCGGCGAGGCGGATCTCGCTGCCCTTGCGGATCAGTGCCGGCGGGCCATGCAACCGGCTGACGGCGAAGGCGATGGTGCTCTTGCCGCAGCCCGATTCCCCGGCAAGCCCGAAGACTTCGCCCGGTGCGACATCGAAGGAGACGTCGTCCACCGCGCGGAAATCCGTCTCCGTGCCGATGTAGTCGATCGTGAGATTCTTGACGGAAAGCAGCGCGTCGCTCACAGGCGTCCCTCCCCGGATTTGACGAGGCTCGTCCATCGGGCAAGGCGCTCGCCGGTGCGTAGCCGTGGGTTGGCGATCTCGTCCACGGCGAAGTTGAGCAGCGACAGGCCGATGCCGAGCAGCGCCAGCGCCAGGCAAGGCGCAAGGATGTCCCACCAGGCGCCCACCGAAAGGGCGGAGGCCTTCTGCGCGTTGTAGAGCATGGTGCCCCAGGAGATGACGTTGGGATCGCCGAGCCCAAGGAATTCCAGCGTCGCCTCGGTGATGACGGCGAAGATGACGCTGCCGATGAAATTGATGCCGACGATGGAAAAGACGTTCGGCAAGATCTCGAAGGCCATGATGCGCCATTGTGGCTCGCCCATCATCTCGGCGGCCTTCACGAAGTCCCGCTGCTTGACGGAGAGCGTTTCGGCCCGTGTGACGCGCGCGCCCCAGGCCCAGGAGGTGAGGCCGAGGATGAGCGCGATGACCATAGGGCCCGCCTGGCCGACGAAGGAGGCGATGACGAGCAGCAGCGGCAGGTTTGGCACGACCAGCACCATGTTGGTGAAGAAGCTGATCACCTCGTCCGTCTTGCCGCCGCGATAGCCGGCGATGATGCCGAGCGTGGTGCCGATGACGGTGATGAGCAGGCCTGCGGCGAAACCCACGGCAAGCGAGGTCTGTGCGCCGTAGATGAGCCGTGCCCAGACATCCTGTCCGAGGCGGGTCGTGCCGAGAATATGCTCCGCCGAGGGCGACTGGTGCGGCCGGCCTGTGCGGCCGGCGGGATTGTATTCCGTGAGCAGCGGTGCTGCGACCGCGACCAGCACGATCAGGGCCACGATGGCAAGGCCGACGAGCGCCTTTCGGTTGCGGCGAAGGCCGATCAAGAGCTGGCCCATGTCAGCCACTCCCCTTCAGACGCGGGTCGAGCAGCACATAGCTGACATCGACGATGAAATTGGACACCAGCATGGCGGCAGTCATGACGAGGAGCTGGCCCTGGATGACCGGGTAGTCGCGGGCGAGGATCGCCTGGTAGAGCGTGTTGCCGAGGCCGGGATAGTTGAATACGACCTCGGTCACCAGCGAGCCGCCGAGCACAGTGCCAAGCGCGATGGCGAGGCTGGAAACCGTGGGCAGCAGCGCATTGCGCGCCGCATACCAGACCATGACGCGCCGGTCGGAAAGCCCCTTGGCGCGGGCCATCACCACATAGTCCTGCCCGAGCAGGTTGATCATGTTGTTGCGCATGGTCACGGTGAAGCCGCCGGTCAGGACGAAGCAGAGCGTGATGAGCGGCAGGATGGCGTGGTGAGCGACGCTGGCGAAAAAAGCGAGGCTGAAGGACGGATCGAGCGCCGGGTCATGCGCATAGCCCGTCGGGAACCAGCCCAGCGTGAAGCCGAAGACGAAGAGCGCGACGAGCGAGGTGACGACCGCCGGAATGGAGGTGGCGAAGATCGCCGAGACCGACACCACCACATCGAGCCGGCTGCCGCGCCGCCAGGCGGCGACCATACCGAGGAAACTGCCAAGCACGAAGGAAATCAGCGTCGCCGTGCCGACGAGGCCGACGGTCCACAAGAGCGCCCGCCCGAGCAGGTCCGTCACCGGCAGCGGGAAGTATTTCACCGAAACACCGAGGTCGCCGGTGAAGATGCTGGAGAGATAAGTGAGGTACTGTTCCCAGAGCGGCCCGTCGACGAAGCCGAAGGTCAGCTTCAATGCCTCCAGGCTTTCCGGTGGCAGTTCCGAGGCCGCGGAGGAAAACATCAGCGCCACCGGATCGCCCGGCATCAGGCGCGGCAGGAAGAAGTTGATCGTCGCTGCGGCAATGAAAGCAGCGAGATAGAACAGGATTCGGCGAAGCAGGAAAGGCATGGCCTGGAACCGGCGGGGCCTGTTACGGTCCCCGCCTCCTCTATGGACGGATCACGGAACCGGCTGGAGAGCCAGGAGGTTCAGAAGACGCGCGCGGTTGTTCTTGGTGATCGACGGGTTGGCGAAGGGGGTCTCCTTCGTCGACCAGCCAGTGAACCGGCTCGTGTTGTACTGGTACCAGTTCGGGTTGTTGAACACCGGTATCAGCGGCAGGTTCTCCGCCACGATGCGCTGGGCCTTGTTCATGATCGCCTTCTGCTTTTCGAGATCGGCCGTATGGGTGAACTCCCCGACGAGCTTTTCGACATCCGCATTGAACCAGCGCTGCGAGGTAAACCGCGTCTTGCCCTTGTCGGCCTCGGTGAAGGCACGCTTGTAGGGGTAGTAGGGCGAGGCGGCGGCCGGCAGGCTGTTGATGGCGGCGTCGAACTTGCCCGAGATCAGGTTCTGGCTCCAGACGGCTTCTTCCGGCGTCTCGATCTTGGCATCGATACCGACCGCCTTCATATTGTCGATGGCGATGTTGACGGTGTCGATCCAGTCGGTCCAGCTGGCCGGGACGATGATCGAGAAGGCGATCTTCGTCCCGTCGGGGTTGTCGCGCATGCCGTCGCCATCCTTGTCGACATAGCCGGCCTCGTCGAGAAGCGCCGCGGCCGCCGCCTCGTCATAGGTTGCGAACTTGCCGAAATCGGCAGTGACGGACGGATCGGCCCAAGCCTTGTAGAGTTCGCCCATCAGGCCCGGATCCTGGTTGAGCGTCGGATAGCCGTAGCCGGCGATATCGACCATGCCCTGCCGGTCGAGCGCCATGGAAACGGCTTGGCGGAACTTCAGGTCGGAAAAGGCCTTGCGATTGTCAGCATTGGCGCTTTCCTGGTTGAAGACGAAGGCCACCATGCTGCTCGGCGAATACCAGTAGTGGAAATGCTCCGGGTTTTTGGCGACATAGACCTTCTCGATATCGGGGATGAAGGAGACGCCCCAGTCGAGCGTGCCGTCCACCGTCGCGGTCAGGATCTGGTTGTTGTCGGCAAGCTGCGGGAAGCGCATGCAGTCGACCTTGAGGTGCTCGGCGTCCCAATAGTTCGGGTTGCGGCACTGGTCGTAGGTCTGGCCGGTGAAGCGGGCAATCTCCGTCATCGGGCCGCTGCCGACCGGCGTCTCGTTGGAGAAGGTTACGGGATCGGCGACGTCCTTCCAGGCATGCTGTGGCACGATCGGGATCTGCACCAGCGTTTCGGCGGCAAGCGAGGTCGGCGCCTTCATGGTGAAGCGCACGGTCTGGGCGTCCGCCACCTCGACGCCGTCGATCTGCGTCCAGATGCTGACGAAATCGAGCGCCGGGAATGCCTTCACGAGATCGAAGCTGAACTTGACGTCCTCGGCGGTCAGCGGCTGGCCGTCGGACCATTTCAGACCGGCGCGCAGCTTGAACTCGATGCTCTTCAGGTCGTCGGAAAGCGTGAAGCTTTCGGCAAGGCGATAGACCGGCTTGTTGCTGTCGAACTGATTGAAGATGACCAGCGGTTCATAGATGAAATCGAGCGTGCTCTGGCGCGCGGACGTCTGGTTGAAGGGGTTGAAGTTACGCACCCACGTCGTCGCGGGCTCGATGTTCACGGTCAGCACGGTCTGGGCAACCGCAGGCGCGGCGCCGAGCATCAAGGCCGCAACGGCCGTCAGGGTATGGAACTTCATGTCGCTCACTCCTCTCTAGAACTGTCGGGTTTCGGGCGGCGCAGCATGCCCTCGTAGACGCCCTTGTCTTCCGCGGGGATCGTCATAGCGCCGACCGTGCCCGCATAAAAATCCACCGGCCCGGCATCGCCGATCACCGCATAGGCATAGCCGTCGGCCTTGAGCGCCGAGAGCGCGCCGGCAAGCAGCGCCACACCCACACCCCTCCCGCGTGCATCGGGATGTACGCCGGTCGGCCCAAAGAAGCCGCGCGCCACGATGTCGTAGCAGGCAAAGCCGAGAAGCCGCCCCTCCGACACCGCAACGAGGCAGGCGACAGGCCGGCGCGAAAAGGCGACCGTTACCTCGCTCGCCCAGTTGTCGGAGAAGTGCGCACGCACCCAATCGACGACCAACGCCATTTCCGGCGCCAGTGCCGGACGGATCGCGACGCCCTCAACCGGCGGCCGGGCGGCGAGCGCAGCGAACTTTTGCGAATGGAGATTGACGAGGAGGTCGGGCATCGGTTCCGCTCTCCGTCAGGCCCAGTGGCCGTAAAGGTTGGGCATCAGCGCCGCGTTGACGATGAAGCGGTCCCAGTCCTTCTGCCCCCAGGGTGTCCAGGCCGTTTCGGCAATGGCCGACAGGCGCGGGAAGACGAGACGATCGAAGATCGCGCGGTCGGCCATGGATTCGTTCCAGATGCAGGCCTGAATGCCCTTGAAGCGGGTCAACTGCTCCACGGTCCAGCCTTCGACGGGGTCGAAATCATAGGTGTCGCGCGGGGACGGGGAGCCTGCCCAGCCGGCACCAGGCTCGTTCCAGTCGGTGGATTGGCCCATGTCGAGATAGTAGGCCTGGCCCGGTGCCACGACGATGTCGTAGCCTTCTCCCGCAAGACGCGCACTGACCGGCACATCGCGCCAGCCGATGAGATAGGACGAGGCCTTGTCGAGCACGTCGCCATGCGCTGCCTCCTGCCAGCCGCCGGTGACGCAGCCGAGCGCCTTGACGCTCGCATGCACCTGCCGCAGGAAGGCGGCTTGCAGCACGGCGGTCGTCGCGCCCTCGATATCGTCGGCGCCGTCATGGTTGGTCTCGACATTGTTGTGTCGCGCATGGGAACGGGCCGCATCCCCGCCGGCAAGATCGGCAAGCATGGCGAGCGCCAATGGCGAGCCGGACCAGGCCCCGAGCGGTACCTCGTCCGCCCCGACATGCAGGATGCCGGCAGGAAAGAGGCCGGCAAGCTCGCGCATCACCGTTTCCATGAAAGCGATGGCTTTCGGCTGGGCGGGGTTGAGGCAATTGTTCGGCATGCCCTGCACGGAGGCATATTCGCCGGTCTCGTCCGGATCGCGCAGTTCCGGCAGCGCCTGCAGCAGGGCGAAGCTGTGGCCGGGCACGTCGATTTCCGGAATGACGTCAATGCCGTAGCGGTCGGCATGCGCCACGATCTCGCGCACCTCGTCCTGGGTGTAGTAGCCGCCCGTCGCGAAGGGGCCGGAGCCGAAGAGCGGCGGCACGGAGAGGGCATGGCCCCGCCAGGCGGCCTTTTCCGTCAGCTGCGGGTAGGCGGTGATCTCGATGCGCCAGGCCTCGTCGTCGGTGAGATGCCAGTGGAAGCGGTTGAGCTTGTTCCAGGCCAGGATCGCAAGGAACTGCTTGACCTCCGCGCCGGCATAGAACTGCCGCGCCACGTCGAGATGGCAGCCGCGGAAGCCCATGCGCGGCGAATCCTCGATGCTGCCCGCCACCGGAAACAGAAAGGTGGCCGGGTGGCGCCGGGCACCACGGAAAATCTGGCCGAGCGTGATCAGTCCGTAGAGGAAACCTGTAGGCGCAGCCGCCGTGACGAGCACACCATCGGCGGCGAAATCCAGGCGGTAGGCCTCCGCTTCGCCCGCCCGTTCGGCAAAACGTACCGGAAGGCCGCCCTGGTGGCTGTCCCGCACCAGCCCTTCACCCGGGAAAAGCCGTGCTGTGATATCGCGGAAGGCATCGCCCGCTTCGGCAGCCGCGGCCGGGCCGCTCGCAAGGGCAAGCCCGTGCGGCACCTGTCCGCCGGCAATGCCGGTGACCTCCTTCGGCCAGGGAACGATCGACAGCGGCTGCGGTGCGTTCAGCGGAACCGGCGCGCGGGCAGTGCCGCGGCGCGGCGCATTGTCTGCGACGGTGGAGACGGTGGGCAGTACGCGCGCCGGCAGGATCGTTCCCTCGGCCCCAACGATATAGGCGTTGCGCGCGCCGTCGCTCCAGTGGCGCAGCGGATAGGAAAGCTGGCGGCTGCTGGCCTCCCAGGTCGCACCCGGGGCCAGCACGAAGCCGTCGGGCGGTGCGATGGTGCTGTGGTTGGAAAAGCGCCGCACCAGCCGGCCGTTCTCGATCGCCGCCCCTGCCTGCAGCCGGGCCGGGCCGCTGAAGCACAGCACGAAGTCGGCCAGCGGCGTCGCGCCGAGATTGGTGAGGCGTATCGTATAGATGGGCGCTTCCGTGCCGGCCGCCGGCGTCCAGAGCGTTTCGAAGAGCAGGGAATGGGTGGGATCGACGGGGCCGGTCATCAGAAAAATCCTTGGTTATGAAAAGGGGATCAGGCCGCGGCGCCTGGCTCCAGCCCGAGCGGATCGTTGACGCGTGGCCAGATATTTAGGCTGGCTTTTTTGTAGGGTGTCGTTGCGGGATCGGTCGG
>NZ_SHMI01000064.1:0-8787 GCF_004284735.1 Shinella sp. JR1-6
TAGTGAGCGGACACCTCTTCAGTCATGCCGGTAGACTATCGCCCAGATCCACACCAGCCGGTTAAGGCGACGCCACCGGCATATCGGTTCGTCCCGACGCCCTCCATGGTTGGATCCCAATCATCGGGCGAGATGAACCGCCCATAGGCCGGGTCGTAGTAGCGGGCGTTCAGATACATCAGCCCCGTTTCCGCATCAAGGCGTTCGCCGATATACCCCTTCTGCGTCTGCATCGCCCCGTTGCCGCGCTCGCCATAGGCCGCATAGCCGGTTGCCTCGACGAGACTACCAGCCGCATCCGTCACCTGGCGGACTGAGGCAAGGTGATCGCGATGCAGATACGCCTTGCTCGTTGCGCCCGCCGCGGTTGTCGTCAGCTTGATATCCGGGTGGGGATAGCGGGTGTAGATCTCGCTGCCCGGCGTCGTTCGGTCGATCTCCACATTCGCATTGGCATAGAGCACCTTGCCGAAGGCCCAGCTCTTGATCGCCCGGGCGCCGTCAGGGCCATAGGAGAAGGATACCGTCGAGCCGGATTGCGCCACACTTCCCAGAAGGTTCGAGCGATCCCAGGTCAGCGCTCGGGTCCCGTCCGACAGGAGGTTGCCATTGCCATCGTAGGAAAGCGTCTTCGCACCGATCTGGGTGGCGGCATGCGGGCGCACCGCAGTGCCGTCCGGATAGACATAGGCGCCGGAGACCCGCGTACGGCTCAAGAGGTTGCCGTTCGGTGCGTAGGTGAAGGTTTCATCCAGCGTGTTGTCGCCGGCATTGTCGGCCGTCACCAGGCGACCGAGATCGTCATAAGCATAGGTCCAGCTGTCAGATGCCGTCGCACCGGTGATCGTCGTGATGCGACCCAGCAGATCCCGGCCATACTGGTTCTCCATCAGGACGGTCGCACCCTGCGTCGTTGCCATCCGGTTCAGCCAGCGACGCTGCTGCGAATAGAGGAAGGTCGTCGTCACGCCATTGTCATAGCTGATCGACAACGTCTGACCGTCACCTCTGTAGGTCGCTCCGGTAATGTATCCAGGGACCGTCAGGAGATGGTTTGCGGCAGTGTAGGTCCAGGGTGTGGACGCCGTGCCGACGTTGACGTTGGCCGGCGTATAGGCGATCGACAGGGTCAGATCGGCCTTGCCTTGCCGTTCCACGGTCGTATGCGTGATGCCGTCGATCACCGTCTTCGTCGTCAGCACCGTGCCGCTGCCTGTCAAGCTGCGGCTATAGCTGTGCCTGGCCGCGCTGTTGCTCGACACGGTCAGCAGACCAACGTTGTGGAACGGAGCCGTGCCGACGCCAGCCTCCGCATTGTCATAGGTGTTGGTCGCCGTCGTCGTCGCACTCGCTTCGCCGGCGCCTTTTACCTTTTTCGAAAGCAGGCGCCCGATCTGGTCGTAGGCAAGCGTCGTCACCGCTCCACGGGCATCCGTCTGGCTGACAAGGCGGTTGGCACCGTCATAGGTGTAGGACCAGGTCCCAAGATCCGGATCATTCGCCGTCAGGCGATTGCCCCTGAGATCGTAGCTGTACGTCCAGACCGCACCGCCAGCGTCGCGCACCTTCGTCAAGCGGCCAACCGCATCGTAGATCCGGAATTCCGAGATCCAGGTACCGGCGAGTTCGGTCGCCGAAAGGATGACATTGCCGTCCTTGTCCGTGCCGGTCCGGTGAACCTTGCCTTCCTCGTCCGTCATGCGGATGTTGGTGACCGGAACGCTCTCCGGGCTACCGATCAACCGCTCAAGCAGGACTCGATAAATGTACGTCCGTTCCGAGGCATCGGGATTGACCGTCTTCACGACACGGTTCTGCCAGTCGTACGAGTTGACCGTCCATTGAGCAGCCACCGTATGAAAGCGTGGGAACGCTGTCTGGGCAACATTGCCGCGGGCGTCGTAGACCGTGTCGGTGATCCGCGTTGCTGCGTCCGTGTCCCCAGGCGTTTGCACCCGCCAGGGACGGCCAAGGCCATCATAATAGGTTCGCGTGAAGACATCGCCGGAGCCGGTTGCCAGCGGCTCGTAGGTTACGATCGCCTGGCTTTCCGGATTGCCCATATCCTCGTAGCGGGTGTTGACGTATTTGCCCGTCCCACCGTTCACGTATCCATAAGGCCGGCAGAACACGTCGTATGCGAATGTCTCCGTTGTGCCGTTCCAATCGATCTTTTGCGCCGGCATATCGCAGGCAAAGTTCGGCGTGATCGTCGAAGCGAACCGCGTGTCGGCAGCAAGACTGCCCTTGGCGAAGTACTTTGGCGCCCGCTCCTTGATCACATGCAGACGATAGGTGGCGTCGTAGTCCCACTCCGTGCGGTTGCCTGCCCCGTCCACATGAGACAGCTTGTTACCCTTGCTGTCGTACGTGAACGTGTCGTTGTAGCTGACGGCGGTCGGCGCCAGAGACGTGTTGGATTGAACGACCGTCAAGTTCCCCTTGGTGGGCGGGGTCATGATGTCGGTCGCGCCGTCGTAGTAGAAGGTCTGGTACTGTTCGTAGACCGCCGTTTCCGCCACGAACCCGCCCGAGCGCACGCTACGCAGCCGCGGAAGCGAGACGATGTAGGTGTCCGGGTTCGGAACATACTGCGTCGTCGTCCAGGTTTCGTCGCCCTCCATGTCCATCCGGCCATAGTCGCGCAATTGCGTAACATTGGCGTAGATATTGAATACACGCTCCTGGTGCAGCACCAAGGAGGCTCCGCCCTCGTTCAGGGTCGTATCGGAAGCATTGTTGACGGCTCGATAGGGTGGCGTCGTGTTTTCGAGCGTATAGGTCTCGACCACTGTCTTGCGCGCCACACCCGCACCATCCCGGTATTCGGTCTGCACCGGCTTCCCGACCGCGGCATAGGCCTGGCTGAAGGTCACATCGACACTCGGGCAGGCTGTCTCACCCGATGCACAAGGCAGCTTCGCCGTCAGTCCCGCAAATCCAAGGAACTTGCGCTCCTTGTGGTCGTAGCGACCGCCTCGATAGCTGTATTCCGTCCGGGCGATACCGCCGCGCCCATCCTTCTCAACGATCGCCGAAACCGTCTGCAGCACAGACGACAGCTTCGTGTCAGGGCGTTGGTGCACGGATCGCGCCCATTGCGGAATATGATCTTTGATACGGTCGTTTATGCAGTTGCCTTCTTGCAGCGGACGGATTTCGGGCGTGCGCATGCGAACATACGATTGAGGATGGCACAGCCGACAACAACCTCGGTCTGTTGCGCTCCAAAGGATCGCGCCCGCAGGCGGCGTCCGATCAGCGACTTGTATCGTCCGATGGCGGACTCGGCGAGCGAACGCTTGCCGTAGCCGGTGGCAGCTTGCCATTTCATCCGCCCGTTGGTGTTGATCGCCTCGATATGCCGGTCGCGCTGGTTGGCGGTCTCCGTATCCGAGCGGTTGACCGCGTTCGAGCGCGGCGGAATAATTACCGTAGCGCCGACGCTATGCTTAGTGACGACGTCGTAGGTCGGCTTACCGTCATAGGCGCCATCGGCTGTAAATTGCCCGATCGAGGCGTCGATCTGGTCGAGCAGCGGCCCCACCTGCGAGGCGTCGCCGGTATCCTGGTCGGTCATGACGTGGGCTATGATCTCGCCGCTGTCGGCATCTATTGCCAGATGAAGCTTGCGCCATCCCCGCCGCGACCTGCCACCGTACTTTTCCTCCAGCCACTGGCCGGCGCCGTAAACTTCAAGCCCAGTGCTGTCGATGAGGACGTGGATAGGTCCTTCTGCGGAAACGGAACGGCCTTGCCGCCTGTCAAAGGGTCGTTCCGTCCGTGCCCGTCGGCTCAGCGTCGTATGATCGGGCACGGCGAGACCCAATCCCATCAATTGCAGCACCGATGTCAGCAAGCCCTCTGTCTGGCGCAGCCGCAAGCCGAACACCAGGCCGAGCGTCAGAGTGGTTTCGATCGCCAAATCGGAATACCGCGACTGGCCACCGCGCGTCGTCCGCTTCGGCGCCTGCCACGAACACAAGGCTTCGGGTGTGATCCAAAGCGTCAGACCACCACGCCGGCGAAGGCCTGTCTCATACTCCGGCCAATTCGTCACCTTGAACTTCATCTTGCCGATGCGATGGCGGCGGGCAGCTTTGTGTTTGAAAGGCATGAAGGTAACGAACCGTATATTTCAATCACCGCTCAACTACACCATCTCCGCAAAACGATCCGTGCACCAACGCCATGGCGGCCCATAGCACCTACGACTGGAGATCGGTACTCAGCCGGAGTTCTCTTTCATGAAAGCCGCCAGGGAGGCGGCCACGCGGGCAGGTGCCTCCCAATGCGGATTATGGCTGTGGCCGACAAGGACCTCCATGGCGGCGAGCGGGAAACCCGCCCGCAATGCTGCCCAGTGAGGCGCGTCGAACAGCGCGTCCTCGTCCCCCGCCAGAAGCAGGACCGGCGCGGTCACCGCCGCGGGAACCTGCGACAGGTCGGCGGTCTCCAGCATGGCATAGAGTGCCTGCCATACAGCGGCGGGGATCAGGGCCGCCTCCCGCGCGAGCCATTGCAGAAACGCCTCATCGACAGGAAGGGAACACTTATGCCATGCCCGCAGGAACGGGCTGTCCGGATCGATGGGATCGGTCAGCGCGGCGATATCTGCACCGAGCACGGTTTGCGTGAGAAGCGAGGGCGTCAGGCTGCCGCAGATGCTGACGAGAGCATTGACGCGTGCGCGATGCCGCGCGGCGAGCACCAAAGCGGTGATGGCACCCATCGAATGGCCCACGACAGTGAAACGCGCAATGCCTAGGGCATCGGCCAATTCTATGATGTCGTCGGCCAGCCGCTCCAGACTGGGCGAAGGCACCGCCGTCGACAGGCCATGCCCCGGCAGATCCGGCATGACCAGCCGATATCCCGCAAGGTACGGTTCAATCAGCGACCAGCTCCGGCTGCTGTCGGTATAACCGTGCAGCAGGAAGAGCGGGACATCGCCTGCCCCGCTCTCGATGAAGGCAAGGCGGCGTTCGTCGCGCGTCGTCAAAACACGCTTGCGACCGTTCCAGCTAGCCTGATCGGTCTCGATCAAAGGTCGAGCGCCTTCTTCACCGCCTCCAGGCCCGGCGCGCCATCGACTGTGGTGACGCCGGCAAGCCAGGCGTCAAGCCGTTGCGGTTCTTCGCCTATGGCCTTGCGGCCGGCATCTTCCGGAGCGAGGCCGTCGGTCATCAGGTAACCCATGCCGCGGTTCTCAAAATCGATGTCGAAGGTGAGGTTTTTCAAAAGCTGCGCGACGTTCGGGCACTCCGCGAGATAGCCCTTGCGGACCTGTGTGGAGACCGTGGCCGCGCCGAAATCCGGGCCGTAGAACTTGTCTCCGCCGGTGAGGTAGCGGATCTCGTAGGCGGTATTCATCGGATGCGGCGCCCAGCCCTGGAAGACGAAGAACGCCTTCATGTCGATATGGCGGGCAAGCTCGGCCAGCATGCCCTGCTCGCTCGATTCCACGACCTCCCAATCCACAATGCCCAGCGACGGATCCGCGATGGCATCCAGCATCAGCTGGTTGGAGCCCGGCTCGATGCCGTACATCTTCTTCTCGAACTTGTCGACATGGGTCTTGAGGTCGGCGAAATCCTTCACGCCGGCATCCCAGACATAGGCGGGAACGGCGAAGGTGTATTTGGCGCCCGTCAGGTTCTGTCTGACGGTCTCGACGGAACCGTCCTTCTCATAGGGCGCGAAATAGGTCCGCATCGCCGGATCCCAGTAGCCGAGGAAAACATCGAGGTCCTTGTTCTTGAGGCTCAGGTAGATGACGTCGATGCCGAGCAGGTCGCTCTGTGTCTCGTAGCCGAGCGCATGCAGCAGCGACTGCGCAACGCCGGTCGTGAAGGCGAGATCGTTCCAGCCGGGTTCGGCGAGGCGCACCTTGCGGCAACTTTCCTGTTCGGCCGCCTGGGCGGCTCCAATCGTCATGAGGCATGCGGCGGCGCAGGCGATGGCGCGTTTCATCGGCGTTCCCCTTTTTGAACGTTGTCCGATTGGATCATAAATTGTCCAATGGGACATTCCTTGAACTTTGCGGTAAGAATGTCAATATCCCCGCAGAGAAAGCAGGAATCACATGGCGGCAAAGCTCACCAAGCTGGTCGATATCAGACGTAAGGAATTGCGGCAGGCGGCCTTTGAAGTACTGCAACGCGAGGGCATGGCCGGTGCGACCTTGGAGAAAGTCGCCGCCCACGCTGGCGCCTCCAAGGGCATCGTGCTGCACTATTTTCGCAACAAGCAGGAGCTTTTCGAGCAAGCGATGCGCGAAGCGAACGCCAATCTGCGTGACGCAGTCGCCGAACGGCTCCGGAAGGCGAAAACCCCGCGGCAGCGGCTCAACGCCATTATCGAGGGAAATTTCGACGAGCGCTTCTACCAGCCGTCCATTGCCCATGCCTGGCTGTCGCTGTGCGGAGAAGTTCCTCGCGAGCCGCAGCTTGCCCGCATTCAGGCCGTTATCCACGCCCGCATGCACTCCAACCTTCTGTCAGCGCTAAAGCCGGTGCTCCCGGAAAACCAGGCTCGCCAGACGGCGCATCTTATCAGTGCACTCATCGACGGGCTCTGGCTGCGCCTCGGCCTGCATTCCGGTGGCATTTCAAGGGACGAAGCCCTCACCCTGATGCAAGACTTCATCGAACGCCAAGTCCCTCCAGAAATACAGGACTGAGGTATCCTCGGAGCCTCGTAAATGTGCTCCGGAGATCGCATAATGTATCGACTGGAATTCTTGAGGCAGACCGCGCCGGCCAGCCGCGGGCGTTTGCCAATCAGGAGATTCGGCCGTTGCGAATGGCTTGAAGCTCAGCGAGGAAGGCAGTTGCAACCTCGGTCGCTTCAGATGCGTCCACGGGAGCGACGTCCAGGCCATGCGCAGCTCTGTTCATCGCGTGAAGAGCGCCTCGAAATTGGTCAGCGGTTTTCGGCGCAAGCCCGAGGCGTTGGAGTTCGGCAAGCATCGGACCAAGCGCCGTAGGTCTCTCGCTGTCAGTTTGGTCGGCCATCAACAACCGGATTTCACGCTCGATTTCTATGCGGAGCTTTACTAGACTAAATGTTCGCCTGGGGCTGGGTGACCCGTCTCACAATATGCAGGTATCGAGGGTTGCGAGAGCGATCCTCTCGTAGAGCCTGATGCATAGGAGACGGGCCATGGGCGAGACTATCACATACGTCGGATTGGATGTTCACAAAGAAACGATTTCGGTGGCGCTTGCCGATGGCGGTAAGCGCGGTGACGTGCGCGCGTTTGGCCAAATCGTAAACACGCCAACGGCCTTGGCCCGCATGCTGGCGAAGCTTTCACAGTCGGGCCGGACCCTGAAGTTTTGCTACGAAGCAGGGCCTTGCGGCTACGGCATTCAGCGGCAGCTGTCTGCCGCTGGCCATGACTGCGTGGTCGTGGCCCCGTCTTTGATCCCTCGAAAGCCAGGCGATCGCATCAAGACGGACCGTCGCGATGCCAATAATCTGGCAAGGCTTCATCGCGCTGGGGAGCTGAGCGCAGTGTGGATCCCCGATCGCGCCCATGAGGCGATGCGTGATCTGGTGCGGGCACGCCTTGCTGCCGTACGCAGCCTGCGACAAGCGCGCCAACAACTCAGTGGATTTTTATTGCGCCACGGCTGCCATTATGGCCGTCCAGCCTGGACGCAGATGCACCGCCGTTGGCTGGCTGGTCTTCGCTTCGAGCAACCAATCCACCACATTGTGCTCGAAGATCATCTCGCCACGATCGAGGCTGCGACGGACCGGCGCGACCGGCTGACGAAGCAAATCGAGATAATGTTGAGCGAGTGGTCGTTGGCACCCGTCGTCCAGGCGCTGCAGTCGCTCCGCGGCATGGCTTTGCTGACCGCTGCGACGATGATTGCCGAATTGGGTGATATCAGTCGCTTTACCAATCCGCGTCAACTCATGGCCTATCTGGGGCTCGTACCATCAGAGCATTCGAGCGGCGCAACTCGACGCCAAGGCGGCATCACGAAAGCGGGAAATGGAACGGCCCGGCGCATGTTGATCGAGGCGGCCTGGAGCTACCGGTTTCCGGCAAGGGTGAGCCGCGACCAGTTAATCCGCCAGGAGCAACTTCCAAAAACGGTTCGCGACACGGCATGGAAGGCGCAGGAGCGGCTCTGCGGCCGCTATCGCAAGCTGACGAAGGCCGGAAAGCCGGCCACGACCGTAACCACGGCGATCGCGCGCGAATTATCGGGCTTCGTCTGGGCGATTGCATGCCAGGTTTCAACGCGTTGAACATCGCCAAATCTTAGGAAAGCAAAGAGGAAGAGTAACGAACCCATCAGAAAGCCATGTGCACCTGGGCAAGGCTGGGGGCACGGTCACGGCAGGAGAACCCTCGCTTCCACTATCAGCCGGATATATCCGACGCTGGCTTCTAGACCGAGGACGCTCCGCGACGCATCAGGTCCGGCGGTAACCAACCCGCGCATCAGAGCATGATCAACCGTCGTTCATTGACCGTGCCTCCTGCCTTCCCCAGGACGCACTCATACGAAACACGACGTCCGAGAAATCGGCCGGGAGAATTTCTATTCCTGCCGCTTGAAAAGGCGAACATGAGAGTGGATGGAGTCTAACGCTTGGTGCCCGCGTTTAACGGCAGCGATGATCTTGTCGGGATCGGCGGTCCAGGTGAAGGGCTTGGATTGTTGGTTGTGCTCTGTAAGGAAGCGGTGGTGGCGTCGCCTTAACCGGCTGGTGTGGATCTGGGCGATAGTCTACCGGCATGACTGAAGAGGTGTCCGCTCACTA
>NZ_SHMI01000065.1:0-8749 GCF_004284735.1 Shinella sp. JR1-6
CCCGGCGGTCTCAGGCCGGCGCCGCAGTGGCCGACTTTTGCTCCGCCCCGTGGCCGGTTTTTACTCCGCCGTTGACAGGTAAGCTGGCCCAATCGGATGATCGCGTGAAAATGTGGACGCCAGATCGTGGTGTCGTCGTAGTATACGAGCGGCACCCCGAGGTCTTTGACTGCAATGCGCGTGTTACGGCCG
This sequence comes from Shinella sp. JR1-6, assembly GCF_004284735.1. Lineage (NCBI taxonomy): Bacteria > Pseudomonadati > Pseudomonadota > Alphaproteobacteria > Hyphomicrobiales > Rhizobiaceae > Shinella > Shinella sp. JR1-6. Next base: position 193 of record NZ_SHMI01000065.1, read on the forward strand.
ACGTGCTCGACGTCATCGTAGACCATACGATCCATCTCCCACCAGCCGACGAGTTCGAAGTTGTCCCATCGGCTGTCCTTGCGCCGCTGTTTCGCAATAATGTTGCGGAGGCGCGTCTTGGTGGTTTCGTGGATTTCATCGACCTCACTCAGGCTGGTTGTCAGCGGCAAAAGGATCGTCGCGAACGCCAGCTGATGATTGCCAACGCATGCAAATCGTTCCTGCGTGGCCTGCTTAATCTGTTTTGAACGCTCCAGCGAAAAACACCGCGGACACAGCGGCACACCGCAATGTCGCATGTAGTCGGCATCGGGATCCTCGATCTTGCCGCAGCCCATCATTTTCACCTTCATCGGATGACCGTCACCAAGCGCTGCCATTACAATCGCCCGCTGCTGCTCGTACCCTTCAGTCAGCCAGCGGAAACGTTTCTTGTCCCTCCGGCTAATAAGCCCTGCATCCGAAATCGCGTTCCTCAGTTTCCACATCGCACTCGTCATCAAAATCTCCTTCCTAAAATGGCCTGCTATTTATCCAGCAATTTTAGCACGGAGCTGCTTTTGAAATAAATATTTAAATCAAGGAGATAGTCGAAATGAAGATCAAGAAAATCTACGAGACGATGCAGTCCGCGGGCCTCGCAAATTCACAGATGGAATTCTCCCGCATCTGGCTCGGACGCAGCCCGCGCTATTATTCACATCTGATCGCAACCCAGCGGGAGCCAGGCCTTGCTACGCTTTGCGGTGTTGTTTGGCGATTGGATCGAATGCCTCTGCAAGGCAAGCCTGCCCTGCTAGAACTCAAGCAGAAACTCACGAGCGAGATCGAGCGCAGGGCGATTACGGATGTCCGCCGTTCCGGTCTACGAAGACAACGCCCTATATAGCCGTGTTCCGTCGAAGAACTTCCCTCCGACTTCGGACATAAGTTCGCATGCGCGGGATTGCCAATCGTTAGTCGTTGCTTGGGCCAAGACAGACCGGATATGTGTGACGAGCTGCGATTTGCAGCGCTGGTAGCTTTCCCAGTCTGTGGTCCAGTCGGAAGGATACAGGCATTCGGCAGGATACATTTCCGAATACGAAAGCCTGCCCGGCGCTATCGGCTTTGCCCCGCATAACAGGCCCTCGTAGAGCCCGATCCCCAGCGTCTCTTGTAGACTGGCCGAGAAGACGGCGACGGCTTGCCCGAGCAGTTCATGATACTCGTGCTTCGTCAGCTTCGTTTCCTGACAAACGCGGAATTCGTAGTCAGGAAATTCGGTCGCGAGGTCACGGAATATCTCGACCTGCTTTTCCGGCGCGATGCGATGCGGAAACAGGACCAGCTTGCGCTTTGCCCTATTAGCGAAAGGCTTGAGCGTTCCCGGCAGGTATTCCATCGGCCAGCCGGCAAGGAGGATGCGATCTTCGTCTTCGATACCGTGTACCTGCTTGAACAGATCGATGTGGAACCGAGTGGCAAACACGTTGACGTCAATTGCTTCAAACAGCGAGCGCTCGAAATGTCGAGCCCATGTGACATCGGGAATGCGACCGAGAAAATCGTATGGATCGTGGCTGCCAGCGTGCCAAAGCCCGATTTGGCGGACCGGAATACTCAATAGGTCGCTCATATAGCGCAGTGCGATAATTCCGTAGTGCCACGCATCGGTGAACAGGAAACTGTCACCGGGCTTGACCTCACCTCTTTCGAAGAGCGCGGCGATTTCGGCAATCTGCTGCGATTTAAACACGTTGGTTGAAGCGAAATTGAGGAACGCACCTGGTGTGGTTTCCTGCCGGTTCGCTGCGCCCTCGATGACGTGGACGTGCTGGTTCGGCAGGGCTTGCCGGATTTGATCCGGCAGATGAATAGCCCATTCCCCTGTATAGCGCTGCTCGTTTTGTTCAAGGCCAACAATGTAGATCGTCATGCCGGCTGTGCCTTGGCAGTCTGCTTCCACATCAAATATGACCAGACAGCCATCGTACCGATCATTTTCACCGCCACGCCAACGGCCAAGGTTTTGGCATCAAGGATGTTGAGCAGATAGAAAAGCACAGCGGTATCAACCGGAACGCTGATAAGCGAAGACAGCAACATTCGCTGGAGGAACGGGCGTTTCGTGATCGAGAACACGACATAGTCGACCAGTTCCGAAACCAGAAATGCGAAGACACTGACAAATGCGATGTCAGGCCCGGCAAGCCAATATGTGGCCAATGCTGCTGCGAGCATGACCGCCAGAACGGAATGCCCTAAATCGGTTTGGGCGTAGTCGCGAAAAACGAAGACCAAACCGAATAGGATAATCGCAGGCGGAATGACGACGCCGAGAATTTCTATCGGTTCTAGCCAGACCAAGAGGAGGTTACTGACGACGATGGTCGCAAAATAGAGGCCGGACCAGTACAAGCGATGGTGCGCAGGCTTCGACCCGACGAGAGCGTTGTGTACGGTTCGCGGTTTCATGGAAATGATCTCCGACTTTGAAGGAAGATACTGGCGGGGATCATTCCTGCGCAAAGACATCAAGGTGGTAGGCGCACTCATTGATGAACGGGCGTTGGTTCACGATCTGATGCGTATTCGCGCTGCCGAGCAAAGTGGTTTCGATGATTTCGCGGGCGATGCGTAGTTTCGGCGGCACCTGATCCTGTAAGGGGTTCGTGTCGAAGCCTTCATGAAGAGCGGCGAACGCGTTCACATAAGCTTGAACATTGTGGTTCATCAGCAGGAGAACGCTGTCGCTGTCCAACGATGACGACCCCTGCGACCCCACGCAGATGTCGCTGACCTTGATCGCCTCCCCGATAGCGGTGCGTGCGGGCGTAGGAGCATCCATCGGTGTCGCAAGATAGTGAGGATCGGTAGGCGGGGAACTGATGAGGGACGCACACAGCGCATTGAGCGTCCGATTGTCAGTTACAGAACCCACTTCTGGCATCGATTTCGTTTCGATCTTCACACCGAATTTGTCGATACGATAGCCGGTGCAAAACTGGAAATTAGCGGCTGAGCGAAACGGGCTTGCCGTGTCGAAGCTCATTTGAATGTCGGGATTGAACCTGCGGATGCACCGAAGGATCGTCGTGAACAAATAGGCGGCCGCAAGGGTAGAGACCCCGAGAACATGTATCCATTTTGCGGATTGCAGATGCCCGTCGATTTTCATGTCGATAAGGCGGTTCAGAAGCATGGAAAACGAACTTTGATGCGCTCCTGCAAAAGCCCAACCTTCCAGCCCGTAACCCTTTACGGCATCGTACCAGACTTTGCTTTCATGCTCGTTGCGGCCCTGAATGACATTGAGGAAATTCGTTGCACCCGCACTGCGATGGGTCGTGAAGTAATCGAGGTTCAATAGGGACTGTTGCAGACACGCGTTGTAATCCTCTGAAAGGCCGTTTGCCTTCGACAGCTTGCGCAAATCGTATCCCTCTTCGTGGAGACGCTTTGCATGAGAACGCATATTGCCGAGGCCGATGCCGCCTGTGGGAAAATCAAGGGTCATCGAGAAATCGGCGTGACCATCAAGCCAGCGTAACATCCGGTCGCAGGTCGCATCTCCATCGAAGCGGATAGTTCCTTGCTGAATTTGGAACCCGCCGCTATCGCCGACAATTGTTGTCCGGGTTCGGTCCCGTTTGCTGACAATGCTTTGCTGCCCTGCCGCACCAGCGGTGGTTGCTGCCTGTCCCGCGCTGTAAAGGGCGTAGGGATAGTGAAACAGGCCGCTCGCCGGATCGAGGAAGTTCAGGTCGGTTTCCGGAAATGGCAATGTGCGCTTGACGCTCCGAGCGTGGCCAATCCTTGCATATTCCGCACTGATCGCCGGCATATAGATCGCATAAAGGGATTTTTCAGAAAGCATCGATATTCCCGATAAAAGTTTATTCGAACAAATTTGTGCAGCTAAGATTGTGAGCGATCAATTGGCCAAATCCGTTAAGAAATCATCCACTGCGGACCGCGTGACCCACTACAATCTCGAGTTTCGCGATGTGGAGAAGGCCGCGAAGGCCTTTGAGACACACGATGCCAAGAATGACGCGCTACAATATTTGGCGCTCGAGGCGCTCTTTGATTTCGGACAACAAATTCGCGCTGAGCCGGACGTATTGGAAAGCTTCGTGCGTGAACACGAGCTTCCATGGAACAAGGTCACGGCGAAGAACCCTTACAATGCGCTCGTTCATCTCACGTTCCGTGAGAGCAGGCAGAAAAGCTGGCTAAGCCAGTGCAGTAACGTGCTCGCCTACGCTCATGATCAAAAAATCAATGAACCGCTCCACCAATGGTTAGAAAACGGCGGCATATCGGGTCGCTACGAGAAGGCCGTCGAACACTTTGCGCGCGGAACATCCGGAAAAAGCGGCCGTTCGAAAGCGATGCGTTTGCAGACCGCAAGAGACCGATTGACCGCCTCTCCGCTGACCGAAGCCCTGACGGGGGTAGATATGGCTGGGGCCGCTCCGGGTTTCTTCCGCTCGCTCGTCTATTATGACGGCACGACGACCCGGCTGGTCCATGTCCGCGACACACCCGACGATGCTGCAACGGAAACCTATCTGCTTGATCTGGTTGGCCCCGCCGACATTCGAGCCCATCCGCTAGCAGAAAAGCCGCTATTTCGTCTCTATCGCGCTATCGACCTGATCGTCGGCAGTTGCGGGGCTCCTGGGAAAAACGAGGAACGCCATATTCTTATATGGAACGATAAGCAGGACGATGAAACCGCCACGCGACTGAAACTCGTTTCCGATGGCTATACGTTCACCAACGCGGAAATGACGTTGGTGAAATCGATAGTGGAACTGAATGGGCTGGGCCCGCTATTCCTTTCCTATGCGGACGCTGAGACTTTCCGCAAAGACTTTCAGTTCGACGACGAATGGCGCTTTGACGTTCAAGGCCCCGACGTGCATCTCGCGAGCAGCGCAAAATCACCGATACGGCTTCGTCTCCTCCCGATTGACGAACGAAAGGACGATCGCAAGTTACGAGGAGGCGCAAAGCCCACCCGCCGAAGCAAGCATTTCCGGCTAACGGTGGATCAGATGCAAGGGCTAGCTTCCATCGTTCAAACCACGAGGAAGCTGTTCGACAAGGAGCGCAAAGACGATCTGACGCCTTACCCGAAGCCGAAGCGTTTCCAGCTTGCGGCAGATGGAAACGCACTTCGCTTAGCTACGCCGGAATTGCCACATGTCTGGAGCACGTTCCTGACGCTTAAAAAGCCGGGTGCAAGTTTCCATCCACACCGGGAACTTGCAATCGCGGATGTGGACCAACTTTGTCAGGCACTCGCGCCATTTGGCGATGACGTCACAGGATATTTCGCCGATAGCGACGTCGAGGATGCGGCCCTTTGCATCGAACATCATTTCCTCGATGGTGACCATTTTGCGTACGCATCGCCGCTTGTTATCAGCGTGAAAATGGACAGGACGCTCGTTTGCGACGACATAGCACTTGTACCCACTCCGCTAGAGCCGGGATCACCGCCAACCCCTCCAGAAAAACCAATCCGAGCACCGAGGCAGTCTGGTTCTTCTGTTGTTGCTGCGAAACCGTTGTCGACGGGGTTAGTGGCATCGGTGAGTGAGCCGGCTTCACGGGCGCGCGACTACAAGCGGATCGAGGCCAACAGGCAGATAAAGAGGGCAAGGTTTCCGGCTTCGCCATCGTCCAGCGGACGCGCATTCGGCGCATTTATCACCAGCTATCTGCCGGATGCCTCAGAACACCGGAAAAGCCGAAAGTTTGATTTCGAATGGCAGCTTGAATGGTGGCGTCGCACAACCGACATTCCCGTTCATGTGATTGCGTCGAACTGGACCGACGCGGAGATTGCCGAAAGCAAAGAACTCAGTTTGCTGGGGCACCATGGCGGGAAAATCACGCGCGTCGGTCCGCGTATCCTGATTGAAAACCGCATTGATTGTCTCAACCAGCTATACGCGAGCGACTTCGATTGGGGCATCATCATGGATGACGATGCCGCGCTGATGCAGGCCGAGAACCATAATAGCAGCTACCGATTGTTCGCGGAGATGGCCGCGAATGGCAACGCTGCCTATGATGGCGTTGACGTATTCGCCCCTATTTATGGCCGGAAGGTGCCGTTCAACAGCGAACTCAACGGTCCCGACAATCCATATGCGGCCAACCATGTGTTCAAGAAAAACACCGATCTTAAGGGAAGCATGATCGTTGTCAGGAACTTCGCGAAAGAAGGACGAGAGCTTTTGCTGCCAGATGCGAGCTTCCGGTGCCACGGAGAAGACACCTATCTGGTTCTAAAGGCGGTCTCGCTTGGCTACTCCACGACGACATGCTGGAACATGGTGCTGGAAGAGCTTTCCGGTGAGAGCACTTTCGCTGCCGGTGACGGCGATCGGACCGAGAAAATGCGCGAAGGACACGAACGGCTCGTTTCCGAATTTGGGCATCTCGGCTTGCAGATGAAAGATGGGTCACATTCCCTCGACAAACAGGATTTCGAACGCCGTTGCTGGGGCGACAAGCGGAAGGAAATTACGGTCGAGAAACCGTGATGTGCAGGTAAAAGTTTGTTCGAACAAACTTTCTACCGTTCACAACAGATCAACAGCGGCCTTCATCATCTCGTCGCGCACGTCGATATAGCGTTGCGTGGTCGTCAGGTTGCGATGGCCGGCGAGTGTCATGATGACCTTCGGGCTGACGCCGGAATGTGCAAGGCGGGTTATGAACCACCGGCGGCCGCTATGCGATGTCGCCCCATCAAGGCCAGCGCTCCGGTATAGCTGGCCCAGCAACTGGCAGAGCGTGTTCGCGGAAAATGCCGTACGCTTCTGCGTCAGCAATAGCGGCGCATCCACATTGCGCTCTTCCAGCCATTCGCTCCGGTTTTTTTCGATCTCCCGGCGCAGCTTGTCGTTCAGAAAGACCACGCGGGCATGGCCGCCCTTGGTGACTTCCGCACTCAACCGCAACTGCTCGCGGACCTTGCCTTCGCCGTCGATCACGTCGCGCACGGTCAGCGCGGCGATTTCGCCAACACGCAGCCCTGCCAGATGCGACAGCATCAGCGCCAGCCGGTTGCGTCCCGCGTGCTTCATCTGCGCGACCACGGCAAGCAACCGTTTGAATTCCGCGTCCGTCAGCACACGCGCCTGTTTCATCAAAACCTCACAAAAGCCGAGTTTCCACGCCGCAAGTTATGTTGCCGATGAGCGGGAAGGGCGAGCGTCGATTGCCGGCGGAAAATGCTCAATGGGCGTAAGGCTATAGGGGCGTGTCGGCCGGCAATCTAAGGAAATGCACATTTTCTGAGGTTCGACATCGTCGGTACTAGGCCGCTAGGTGGAAAGCGCTCAATGTTTGAGCGCTTTTCTTTTGTCGCGTTCAGCTTCCCATTCAGTCGCCTTCGCTTGGCGTTCAGCTTTCAACTGTTGCACCGCTGGGTCATCAAGGCGCGGGTTAGTGGCAACCAAACCATTCGAGGGGGAGCGTTGATTGCGAGCGACCATGTACTTCTTAATTCTGTCCTGTGCCGTCTCAAGCATCCGTTGACCGGCTTCGCTGGTTGGATCGGGAATGTGGCTTGTGAAATGATCGAGCGTCATTGCGCCGGTCGTCGGGCCGACAACCCCGTTTGCTATAAGGTCTGTCGTGCTCTCCAGTTTTCCGTCTTTGAAATGATAGGCAAATAGGCCATTTTCAAAAACGAGCGATGCAATGTGTTTCTCAGCATCAAATAAGAAGTGCGAGAATAAATAGCGCAAGGCCGCGTTGACTTGGCTGCGACTACGAAACACCTCAATGTCATCCATGATCGGCCATTGCCGGCGGTTCTCTTGAATGATCCGGTCAATATCGCTGAAATCCGACATTGCCCCCAGCATGATGTCACGCTCCTGCTTGGCCTGCTTTAGCGCCTTTCCAATATCGGTCTTTTCAACCTGCAGCTTATCCAGTGCTTTATGAAGAACGCTTGCAGAGGCGGCAGATACCATTTGCATCTGTCCTACAAGGTTCTCTTCTTTGCGCTCGACTTCTGCCAGTGCGGCATGTGATTTCCGTATTGCCTCCTCAATGGCCGTCAATTCCGTGTTCTTGGTCTTCTGGCCCACAAAGTCGGAAATGCCGAACTCGCGCACGGTGTCGAGAACCACGCGTTCAAGGCTCTCATAGTCAAAGTACTTTGCCGGCACGGAACAACCGACACCGCGCCAACTGTTATAGCATCGCAGAATTGGTTTTTGTTTGCCCGGTGCGCCTGAATAATTGATGCTCATATTGCCGAAGCAATGTTCGCAGGTGCACATGCCGTTGAAAAGGTTAGTGAAGCGATTGCCTTTCCGGCCTTTCACTATCCGGCGAGCGCGATGGCGTTGCGCAATATGGAAGTCTTCTTCCGAGATGACGGCAGGGAAATAGTCTGGAATAGGATCAGCAATCTGTTCCTTCCCGTCACCGACTTTCAGGATCGGTATAAATGTGCCGTAATACCAACGAGCATTGATCATGACCTGTGTGCCCAGTCTCGTAGGCCGATGGACATAATCTTCCAAGGTTGATCGAT
>NZ_SHMI01000066.1:0-7878 GCF_004284735.1 Shinella sp. JR1-6
GAAGCGGGTCAAGAACACTCCATCCGGTGAGCATGATGCCGATGGCCGCCACAATGGCGCCGACCGATCCGAGAAGGGTACGCATCCGGCGTGAGCCGCCTTTTCAGATTGATGTGAATGTGGCCGATTGTCCTTATGGACGTGAATAAGGACAGTTACCGGTCGGATGTGAGCCGGATGGACATTATCGAGCTTGGCCGCCGGCGTGAGTTTACGGATGCGGTACGGCTGCGGATTGTGGAGGAGAGCTATTCTGCTCCGCGCCTTGCGTCTGCGACGGCACGCAAATACGGGCTCTCTCGCTCGCAATTGAATACGTGGCGGCGCGCGTATCGGGAAGGTCGGCTTGCCATCGGCGATTTTGATGGCTTCGTGCCGGCCCTTGTGGTGGCGGAGGCGCCCATGCCGGCGCCTGTACCGCTGAATTCGCCGTCGAGCACTGGGCGGATGGAGATCGTGATCGCAAACGGTCGGCGCGTTGTTGTCGACCGTGATGTCGATTTGGATGCGCTGCTGCGGATTGTCCGTGGCCTTGAGAGGCTGGAATGATCCCGATCCCGTCAGGCGTTCGGGTTTGGCTTGCGACGGGCTACACGGATATGCGGTGTGGGTTCCCGTCGCTGGCGCTGCGGGTGCAGGAGGTGCTGAAGCATGACCCGTTGGGTGGCCATCTGTTCTGCTTCAGGGGCAAGCGCGGCGATCTGGTCAAGATCGTTTGGCACGATGGTCAGGGGGCCTGCCTGTTCACGAAAAAGCTGGAACGAGGAAGGTTCATTTGGCCTTCGGCCGAAGGTGGCGCGGTGGCAATCTCTTCGGCACAACTTTCCTACCTGCTCTCCGGAATTGATTGGCGCGCACCGCAGGAAACTTGGCGACCGACGCGAGTTTGATTGTATTTAAGCATTGAGATTATTGGGAAATCTGGTTGAATGTCGTCATGACGTTGCCGCCGCTTACCCTGCCTTCGGATCTTGCCAGCGCCCATTCGGCGCTGTTGGCTGAACGTACGGCACGGCTGCAAGTGGAAGCACGGCTGGCGAGCACCGAAGCGCTGATCGTGGAGCTGCAACTCCTGATCGGAAAGTTGGAGCGCAACAGACACGGGCCGAGCCGTGAGCGCACGCAGCGGCTGATCGACCAGTTGGAATTGCAGCTCGAAGAGCTGGTGGCGTCAACGGCTGAGGACGAACTGGCGGCCGAAGAGGCCGCGGCCAAAACGCAGGCGGTGCGTGCCTTCACGCGTAAACGGCCAGTGCGCCAGCCCTGGCCGGAGGATATCGAGTGCGAGCGCATCGTCCTCGACGCACCGACAGCCTGCGCTTGCTGTGGTGGATCGCGGCTATCGAAGCTGGGTGAGGACGTCACCAGAACGCTGGAGGAGATCCCGCGCCGCTTCAAGGTGATCGAGACGGTGCGCGAGAAGTTCAGCTGCCGCGATTGCGAGGCGATCAGCCAGGCTCCCGCGCCGTTCCACACCACACCGCGCGGCTTCATCGGCCCGAACCTTCTGGCGACGATCGTCTTCGACAAGTTTGGGCAGCATATCCCGCTGAACCGCCAGAGCACCCGGTTCAAATGCGAGGGCATCGACCTGTCGACCCAGACGCTGGCCGACCAGGTCGGCCACGTCGCCTTTGCCCTCAAGCCGGTCTTTGACCTGATCGAGACGCATGTGTTCCAGGCCGAGCGGCTTCACGGCGACGACACGACGATTCCGATCCTGGCAAAGGGCCAATGCACGACCGGACGAATATGGGTTTACGTGCGTGACGATCAGCCATTCGCCGGGCCTGCACCACCGGCGGCGGTCTTCTATGCCTCCAGCGATCGGCGCGGAGAACACCCGCAACGGCATCTGGCCGACTTCAGCGGCATCCTTCAGGCCGATTGCTACAACGGCTTCAATCCGCTGTTCGACCGGACGAAGAGGCAGATGCCGGCAACGCCCGCCTTCTGCTTCGCCCATGCGCGCCGAAAGTTCTTCGAGCTGGCCGATGTCGCTCGCAATGCGCGGCGCGGCAAGGGTGCCAAACCGATCTCGCCGGTGGCCCTCGAAGCCGTCAAGCGCATCGATGCCCTGTTCGCCATCGAGCGCGATATCAACGGCCTGAGCGCGGCCGAGCGGCTGGCCGTCCGGCAGGAGAAGAGCAATCCGCTGCTGAACGATATGGAGGGATGGTTGCGCGCCGAGCGGCACGGCCTCTCGCGTTCATCCCCGGTGGCCGGGCCGATCGACTATATACTGTCGCGCTGGACTGACTTTGCCCGCTATGCCGATGACGGGAGGATTTGCATGACGAACAATGCCGCGGAAAGAGCGTTGCGCGGTGTAGCCTGCGGCAGAAAATCCTGGCTCTTCGCCGGTTCCGACCGCGGCGCCGATCGCGCGGCCATAATGCTCACGCTCATCATGACCGCACGGCTGAATGACGTGGATCCCAAGGCTTGGCTCGCCGATATCCTTGCTCGTATCGCTGACCTGCCGATCTCGCGTCTGCCGGAATTGCTTCCGTGGGAGTGGAAGCGGCTACGCCAGGGTGAAAGTCCAGCCCTCATGCTGGCGGCCTGACGATGGCAGCTTCCCTGGTCCGTCTGAAGGTCACTCTTGATCATGTCGAACCGATGGTGATGCGGCGCGTTGTCGTGCCGTGGCGCATCCGGCTCAGCCGATTGCATGAGGTCTTGCAAGCCGCGATGGGCTGGACGAATACCCATCTCTACGAGTTCCAGATTCGCGACGTCGGTTTTGGTTTGCCCGACCAGGAATGGGGGGATGGCCCGATCGATGCGCGCAAGGTCTCGCTCTTGTCGGCAATCCAGGACACCGGCGCGAAATCCTTCAAATACCACTACGACTTCGGTGACGGCTGGACGCACAGCATCAAGATCGAGCGCACGTTCCCCATCGTTGCGCTGGCAGACCCCATGCTGATCGAGGCAACGGGGCGCTGCCCGCCTGAAGACGTCGGCGGGCCTTGGGGATACCAGGAGTTCCGTGAGGCACTTGCCGATCCCTCTCATGAGCGGCACGCTGAGCTGGCCGAATGGTGGGGCGCCAAAGACTTCGACCCGAACCATGCTGCGTTCGCCGATCTCAATAGAGCCGTTGAAGACCTGGTCGCAAAATGGGCGCGTCGATCACGCCGAAAAACCTGACGGTCCGCTACGCCACGCCCCCCCAACTCCGAACCGAACCTCACCACCATAGACCGATTGGTCCTCATCCGCGCCCGCAGAAACCGCGTGGCTGCTCGGATGCTTACCGAGAAGGTCGCCGACGACGTGAAGGAGCGCGCCACGCAGGTTGCTGTCACCGCTGTCGCCGGACCATAGCGCATAGGCGCCGATAAGGTTCACGACGAGACCGATGGTCGCGACAACGAGCATCGGACCGGCGAGGATCTCCGCGGGCTGGTTGATGCGCTGCACCGCTTCCCAGGCGATCCACTTTAAACCAAGACTGTCTGTTCGTTCTGTAAGCCGGGTTCTTGGCGAGCTGGCTACGGCATATTCTTCATCATTTCTGGTGTCATCGGCATCATATTCGCGTTAAGGTGGTACATGATCCACAATGAGCCGGAAACCGCGATAAAGATGATGACGACGGTGAAAATTAGCGCCATCAGCGTCCATCCGCCTTCCGCGCGGGAGTTCATATGCAAGAAGTAGATCATGTGGACCACGATCTGCACCGCAGCGAAGAGTATGATCAAGACGCCCGTCGCGGTCTTGTTTTCAAGGACATTACCCATCACCAGCCAGAACGGAATCGCAGTCAGTATCGCAGCAAGTAGGAAGCCCGTTACGTAGCCACGAAAGGACCCATGCGTCCCGCCATGGCCGAGCCCACCGTGTTGATGGTCATGATCATGGTTGCCGTGCGCGTGGGCGTGTGGATTCGAACTCATATCAAAACTCCCATCAGGTAGACGACGGAAAACACGCCCACCCAGACTACGTCGAGGAAATGCCAGAACATGGAGAGGCAAGAGAGCCGCCGGCAGTTTTCCGAGCTCAGTCCATACCTGGCGATTTGCACCATCAGCGTCACAAGCCAGACAATGCCAATGGTGACGTGAAGGCCGTGTGTTCCAACGAGGACGAAGAAGGCCGACAGGAAGCCGCTGCGCTGCGGCGTGGCCCCCTCCCCGATCAGCTTGATAAACTCGTAGAGTTCCAGCCCGATAAAGGCGAGGCCGAAGAGACCAGTAACGGCCAGCCAGAAAAGCGTCTCCGATCTGGCGCCACGCTCCATCTGCAGCATGGCGAAACCGAAGGTGATCGACGACAGAAGCAGGAATGCCGTATTGATGGAGACGAGCGTCAGGTCGAACAGGTCGGCCGGCGACGGGCCTGCCGCATAATTGCGCCCGATCACGCCATAGGTGGCGAATAGGACGGCAAAGATCAGGCAGTCACCCATCAGATAAATCCAGAAGCCCAGGCTGGTGGCATTTTCCGGATGACGTTCCTGTTTCTGGTAGAATTCCGGCTTTACCGACGAAGTGTCGTGAGTTTGGTTCATGGTCTCATGCCCTTCCTGCAAGCAGGTCGGTGCGGGCGGCCTCCGTCTCGACGACCGTCTCGACTGGGATGTGGTAGTCCCGCTTGTAATTGAAGGTATGGGCAATCGCGACGCTCATGAGCGCCACGAAGGCCAGCGCCGCCAGCCACCAGATGTACCAGATCAGAGCGAAAGCCAGAACGACGCTAAGCCCGCTGAGAACAACGCCAGTACCCGTGTTTTTCGGCATATGGATGGCCTGGAAACCATCGACCGGGCGTTCATGACCTCGCTCTTTCATATCCGACCATGCATCGAGGTCATGAACGATTGGAGTGAAGGCGAAGTTATACTCAGGTGGAGGGGATGAGGTGGACCATTCGAGCGTGCGGCCATCCCATGGATCGCCTGTCTCGTCCTTCAGTTGATCACGTTTCACATAGCTGACGAAGAGTTGGACCAGGAACGCCCCGATGCCCAGCATAATCAAGAAGGCGCCAAAAGCTGCAATGATGAACCAGATCTGTAGCGACGGATCGTCGAACTGGCTGACGCGGCGAGTGACACCCATCAGGCCAAGCACGTAGAGCGGCATGAAGGCAAAGAAGAAACCGATCTGCCAGAACCAGAAGCTCAGCTTGCCCCAGAAGGGATCGAGCCTGTAGCCGAACGCCTTCGGCCACCAATAGACAATGCCCGCGAGCAGACCGAACAGTACACCACCGATAATCACATTGTGGAAATGGGCAACCAGGAACAGCGAATTGTGGAGCACGAAATCCGCGGGAGGAACGGCAAGAAGAACACCTGTCATACCTCCAATCACGAACGTGACCATGAAGCCGATCGTCCAGTACATGGGCAACTCGTAGCGGATGCGGCCTCGATACATCGTGAACAGCCAGTTGAACATCTTCGCACCGGTCGGAATCGAGATGATCATCGTGGCAATGCCGAAGAAGGCATTGACAGAGGCGCCGGAACCCATCGTGAAGAAGTGGTGTGCCCACACGAGATAGGACAGGATGGTGATGACGACGGTCGCGTAGACCATCGAGGTGTATCCGAACAGGCGCTTGCCGGAGAAAGTCGATACGACTTCCGAGAAAACGCCGAAGGCCGGCAGAACGAGGATGTAGACCTCCGGATGGCCCCAGATCCAGATGAGGTTGATATACATCATCGAATTGCCGCCAAGATCATTCGTGAAGAAATTTGTTCCCACGTAACGGTCGAGCGAAAGAAGGGCGAGCGTCGCCGTAAGGATAGGGAACGTAGCGGCGATCAGGATGTTGGAGCAGAGCGAGGTCCATGTGAAAACCGGCATCTTCATGAAGGACATGCCCGGCGCGCGCATCTTGACGATTGTGGCGATCAGGTTGATGCCAGACAACGTCGTCCCGACACCGGCCACCTGTAGCCCCCAGATGTAATAATCGACGCCGACGCCGGGACTGTAATCCGCGCCGGAGAGCGGCGGATAGGCGAGCCAGCCGGTACGGGCGAATTCCCCAACGAAGAGCGACATCATCACGATAATGGCGCCGCCCACGGTCATCCAGAAGGAGAAATTATTGAGGAAGGGGAAGGCGACATCGCGGGCGCCGATCTGCAGCGGCACGACATAATTCATCAGGCCGGTGATCAGCGGCATGGCCACGAAGAAGATCATGATGACGCCATGCGCCGTAAATATCTGGTCGTAGTGGCTCGGCGTCAGATAACCCTCGTTGCCGCTGAAGGCGATCGCCTGCTGGATGCGCATCATGATCGCATCGGCAAATCCCCGTAGCAGCATCACGAGCGCGAGGACCACGTACATGATCCCGATCTTCTTGTGATCCACGCTGGTGAACCATTCCCTCCAAAGGTAGCCCCAGAGTTTGAAGTAGGTGACGGTACCGAGGATCGCGGCGCCGCCGATGGCGACGACGACGAAGGTTACCATGAGGATGGGCTCGTGCAGGAAGGCAAGGGATTCCCATGACAACCTGCCAAAAATGAATTCCATAATGCTGATGTTCGTAGGCATTCGTGTTTCCAGTATCTGTCAACCGATGGTCATGGATTGGAGATGTCATTGGTTGGCGCGAATGAGACACCCTGCGTGCTGTCTTTTGCCGGGACACTACCGTCCATAACCGTGCCATCTGGCATGATGTGGCCAACGGCTGCCCGGCTCGCTTCCGCCGCGGGAATGGCGCTTCGGTCGTCGATGAACGCACTTGCTTCGGAGGCTGATCCTGTTACGGCATCGTCCTGGGTTCCTTCGGCCTCGGGTGTCGAAGGCGGATAGAATACATCGAGACCTCTGAGCGGCGCGCGGCGCGTATCGTAGTCGAGCCTCTCCCTGTTCTTCTCGCTTTCGAGACCGCCACCACCCATCTTGTCGATATGCATCATCTGGTTCATGCACATCGTGCCCGGGGTGGCGCAGAGATTCAGGATCGAATCGTAGAGTCCGCTGTCGACGCTGGCGTAATAGCGCACCGGCTCCTTCATGCTCGGCTTTTCCAGCTTCATATAGCTGTCGCGATTAAGCGTGGTGCCGATCCGCTTCACCTGCGCGACCCAGGTGTCGAAGTCAGCCTGGGTCAAGCCGCGGAACTTGAAGCGCATCTGCGAAAAGCCGCCGCCGCTGTAATTGGCCGAAAGCCCCTCGTAGTCGCCAGGAACGTTCATGACCGCATGGAGTCGTGTCTGCATGCCCGGCATGGCATAGATCATGCCCGAGAGCGCCGGAACATAAAACGCGTTCATGACCGATGATGACGTAATCTTGAAGCTGATCGGAACGTCCACCGGCGCTGCGAGTTCGTTGACTGTAGCGATGCCATATTCCGGGTAGAAGAACAGCCACTTCCAGTCGAGCGCCACGACTTCCACCGTCATGGTCTTTGTATCTTCCGTGACAGGCCGTTGCGCATCGATCCGGTCGAGCGGACGATAGGGATCGAGTTTGTGAGTGCTGATCCAGGTGATCGCACCAAGCACGATGATGATGGCCAATGGCGCCGACCAGATCACTACCTCGAGAGCCGTCGAATGGTGCCATTTGGGGTCGTACTTCGCCCTTTTGTTAGACTGGCGATAGTGCCAAGCGAAATAGAGGGTGAGAAACATCACCGGTATGATGATGAGCAGCATCAATAGCGTCGAGACAACGATAAGATCGGCTTGTTGCCTTGCAATATCGCCTGAAGGCGACATGACGACCATTTTGCAGCCGCCCAGCAGGAGCAATAGCGGGACGGCAACGGCAAGGCGAACGAACTTCTTGGAGAGAAGCACTTCTAACCGCCTTAATGCATAGCACCGGACGTTTTGGCGACGAGAGGCAGGCTTTTGCTGGCTGCGCGACACCGCAGGCAAGT
>NZ_SHMI01000067.1:0-7857 GCF_004284735.1 Shinella sp. JR1-6
ATTGCTTCCGTGGAACTGGCAGCAAGACACGCTGAACGCTCAAGCGGCATAACCCGCGGCCTCCACCGGAGGATTACTTTCATCGCCGCAGCCGGAGCGCTGCACTTCGCCATGTCGGTGAAGGTCGTGGGGCTGGAACCATGGATCTACATCGCGCTGGTGACGCTATTTCTGGCTTGGCGCGCGGTGCGGCGGAACTGGCGCAACCATAATAGGGCATACCCTCGACCTACGTAGTGCGCTTATCGCCCGATATGCGCAACGAGTTGCTTTCAGTTATGCCGGATGCACGGCACAACAAGCATGCCACTATAGCCACCGGGCGGGCAGAAATAGCCCGCAGGCAACCGCGAAAATAAGGCGGTTCCAACTGCACTCACATTTTACAAACAATCCGAAGTCGTGCTCAGAGACTCAAAGCGATTGGCTTCGACGCTTATTTCTCCGGATTTGCGATCCACATGGCGCGTTGAATCGTAAGATGGTTCGATTGGAGAAATTGACATGGAAACATATAAAGCCCGAATGCCGGACGTGGATGGTTTCTTCGGTACATTCGGCGGACGGTTCGTAGCCGAGACGCTGATGCCTCTCCTCCTGGAGCTGGATGCAAAATGGCAGGAAGCTAAAGCGGATTCGTCCTTCTGGGCGCGCTTTGAGCTGTTGTGTCGACACTACGTTGGTCGGCCAAGCCCTTTGTATCTGGCGGAGCGCTTGTCTGCCTCGATAGGTGGTGCGCGTATTTATTTAAAGCGCGACGAACTCAACCACACTGGCTCCCATAAGATAAACAACTGCGTCGGGCAAATCTTAATGGCGCTCCGAATGGGAAAGACACGCATCATTGCTGAAACCGGCGCAGGACAGCATGGCGTTGCAACTGCAACAGTTGCAGCACGGTTCGGTCTCAAATGTGTAATTTACATGGGATCAAAGGACATAGAGCGGCAGGCGCCAAATGTATTCAGGATGCGCCTTCTTGGGGCCGAAGTTCATGCAGTGACTTCGGGGAACGGAACCCTGAAGGACGCTATGAACGAAGCGCTTCGCGATTGGGTTTCGAACATAGATGACACGTATTATCTCATCGGGACCGTCGCTGGCCCCCATCCGTATCCCGAAATGGTTCGGTCTCTCCAGGCTGTCATCGGCCATGAAGTGCGACGGCAAATAGTTGAATATGAGGGAAGACTTCCGGATCTTCTGGTGGCAGCTGTAGGTGGAGGCTCCAATTCAATCGGACTGTTTCATGCCTTCCTTGATGACTCAGAAGTATCGATGCTTGGCGTGGAAGCCGGCGGCCGTGGTATAGAGAGCGGAGATCACTGCGCATCGTTGTCAATGGGCCAGCCTGGCGTTTTACATGGAAATAGAACCTACCTTCTGCAAAATGACGACGGGCAAATTAGAGAGGGTCATTCAATTTCGGCAGGGCTTGATTATCCCGGCGTTGGTCCAGAGCACGCCTGGTTGAAAGAAACTGGCAGAGTTTCATATACCTCGGCCACAGACACCGAGGCGCTGAGCGCGTTCCGGCTTCTTGCGGTGGAGGAAGGCATAATTCCAGCTCTCGAGCCGTCGCACGCATTGGCTGCTACGCTAAAGATTGCTCCTCTCATGCCAAAGGAGGCCATTGTCATCCTCAATCTCTGCGGCCGTGGTGACAAGGATATTTTCGCGGTTTCGGAATTCTTCGATGCGGACGCAAAGCGAGTGATGGAGCCGGGCTAACTGGGACATGAACAGTAGATGAGGTGTTCTCGCATCCAGTACCCGCCACCAATGGAGAGCACCTCATCATATTTCTTAAGTCCCTTTTCGTATCGCACGCGCGGGGCGCCATGGTATTGTTCCCAATGTGCTGACACGGTTCCCAGATCAAGCCGTTAGCGTAGCGCCACGCCATGTGACCTTTCTCGTCAAGAGCAAAGAGATTTAGCCAGCCGTTATCGAACAGTGCGCGAACCTGGGTATGTTGCGTCAAGATCGCGGTGATCGCATCCCTCGGAGCTTCCACGGCAACCGTCAGCCGTAGAGGCTCGTGAATGAAACCTTCTCCATCATGCACAGATTGCCAAGGAAGGCCCGCACGTAAATTGCCCCCGTTGCCTTCGACGACTCCGATGCCGCCAACGACATTGTGGAGCAACTTGTTGCCAGCCCCGAAGAGAGCCGGCGCGACCGACGAACCAAAGTATTGCAGACTAATCCAGCTCGCGACAACAACAGGTGCGGTCAGGATGAGCTCAAGAATTTTATAGTCCTCATCCTTGCGCCAGACGTAATCATGGAGAAAGACCTGTCCATCCAAGGACCGACCGGAGGTTCGGAAACGCGGTGCAGCGATGAAAGCTCGGCAGCCAGCAAGTCCTAACTCGGGCCAAACTTCCGCCCAGTCCTGACTACGCGTGATCACGTTGTCTGCCGTCGCTCGTGGCAGGCGTTTCGACCGTTCGGCTCGTGCTAACAGTCCGGCATCGGCGAGCCAATGACGAATGCGAACGATGTCCCCGCGTGCAATGCCATCTCCGAGATCATAATCGAATAGAGTTACAGTGTCAGTCGTCGTGTCGTGCAGCGCACCAAGGAAAATGGTGTTAGAAGGAATGTTGATCCCTTTCATAGATAGCTTCTCACGCACTGGCTGCTCGTTTAGCAGGCTCGCCAGCAAACGCGCGTTGACGTCACCTGCATACCCGCCACAAGCTCCGCAATGTAGTGCGCTAGCGTAGGGATTATTGACCACGTTTGCACCATGGCCAACAACAAGTACGCAGCGCCCAAAGCCCTCCGTAAGCGACATGGCCTCCAACACCATCTCGGCCATACTTGCCCGCGTAGTCAAATCGAGGCTTGGGCTAAAGTGCGGCTTGGCGACGTCTGCCCGCTTACTTTTGCCGAAACCGAGACCATCGCGCACGAGTTTACCAGCATAAACCGGCCCCATCGCCTCAACGAAGGCAAATGAGGAGACCGCCGCGAGCTTGAATCGACCCCAGGCACGCGTTGCGCGCGCGCTTAGCCGTGCCCCCGCATCGGTGTCTCCTTTTTGATCCACGGCGCTACAAGTGAAAACGGAAGGGTTCAGGAGAACTGGCAGACGTTGTTCGGGAACGTCGGACGCGAAATCCTTATGACTTATACCGAGACCGAAGAAACCGGCAAAGCCTATCGTGCGGATTCCTGGATCCAAGCTTTCGAGGGATCGCCGGAAAACCTCAGAACGCACGTCGATGCAGAATGCCGCCTGCAGCACCGGCTGCACTTCAGTTACATTGGCGGGCTTTGGTTCGGCAAGTGTACAGGCGAGCTTACGTTGGCCTGAGCGCTCGGCAGCTGACAAGAGAATGCCGTCGATCGCCGTGTCGAATTCTACCGAGACTGGCGCCCTATGGGTCCGCCGCACCTTTACCCATTCCGTATCGATGGCCGACCTGTGGCAAATGTAGAGCGCCTCTTCGAAGATCAGCCGCACAGCGAGCAATTCAAGCACGGTCGTATCATCCCTGCCCTCCAACTCTGCCTTGAATTGGATGTGTCGTGCCAACTGGACCCATCCGCCAAGCGTCAGCAGAAGCTGATGAAAATAAGTACCGGGCTCGGCGCCGAGACCAAGCGTAACGGATGCTCGTTCGATGGCTGCTTGTGGGGTTTCGGGCGCGTCGGTGACATAGAAGCAAAAGTTCTTTAGACCGTGGATTTCCGTCGTCAAATCGTGGGTAGCAAATTCCCGCCAAGCGGCATAGAGACCATTGCGACGGGATGCAGCCCAAAGGGCCTGCCCTTCATCGAAGAAGCCGGACGCGAAAGAACCGATGCGGTCATAAACTAGTGAGGGCCAATCCGTGCCCGTGGCTTGTGCCGCGAGTTCTGAAATAGTTGGCAAAGGCGCAAGATGCTGCGGCTCAGCGGCAGCGGCAATCTTAAGTTCACGCAAGTCTATTCGATTAAAAAGTACACTCGCGTCAAGGGCGGCGATGAGATCTTCGTCCGCGATCTCACCATTGGCAATCTTGGCCGAATAGTGCTTACGGGGTAGTGCGAGCCGTATGCCGCCAATCCGAGCGAGCCGCGCTGCCGTCTGATCGAAGCGATCGTTTACCTGCCCGAGAAAGGGATTGACGGCTACGGACGTTGTCAGCGGCCAGGCCGGTGGAACAGCCCCTACCGCCTCCTTTGCTGCTCGCACCAGTGCTTCGCCATACAAGGTTTCGACTTTACCTACATCGGCCATGGATTCACTCCTTTACGAATTCAGACGTCGGTGACACCGATCGTGTAATAGTCCAGCCGCCGAGCAGACGGTCGAAGAGCGCATTCACATAGAGGCCATTGGTAAGATGAACCCTGAAGCCGGCCGCTGCCGGATGATAGGCCCATAGCGGGAACAGAGACTGAGCCAACGCCACCAAGCCAAAGGTGGCGACAGCGAGCAACATAAGCGTCCATTCGAGTGGGCCGGGCTGCGGTGCTGTCGGCAACGTGCCGTTCAGCAGATCATCTGATATCCACTGCAGGGCGAAGTAGGCTGTGGCTGCCGCTATCGAATAAAGGGTCGTCCGCCACGTCAGCGCTCGTGGTGCGGCATCTGCTAGACCTTGAGCAATGAGATAAGCTACCCCGAATATGAGAATCGCGCCCAGAGCCATCGCCTGCGGCGGTTTGTCCACGATTCCAAAGATCACCCCAAACACAGCGTAAATAAATAAGGCCAAAAGGAAAGCGCGACCGACCGCGCCTATGTTTGGAATTGTAACCGGGCCTGGACGCCGGATGGCAGAGACCGTTTCGACGGCGCAGCCACAAGAAAGAAAAGCGTGTGCTTTATAGAGGGAGTGAGCGATGATGTGGAGAAGTGCGATGGGGAAAAGCGCAAGGCCGCATTGCAAGATCATGAAACCCATCTGCGCCACAGTAGACCAAGCCAGTGAAGTCTTCACCGCAGATTGCGTAAGCATGACCAGGCTGCCGAAAAGCGCTGTGAACCCACCCACGATGACCAATATGGCCAGCACCAATGGAGCGTGCAACATAACGTCGGCAAGCCGTATGAGCAGAAAGCCTCCGGCGTTTACAACGCCGGCATGCAGCAGGGCGGAAACCGGCGTTGGCGTCTCCATGACTTCGGTCAGCCAGCCATGGGTCGGAAACTGCGCTGACTTGAGGAGGGCCGAGATCGCCAGAAAGGCTGCGGCAGCACTCGTCAGCGGCGTGCCATCCCCGCCACGCGCGATGGCAAGGATCGTCGCGATATCGCCTGTCTTAAAATCAATCGACAAGAGGACCGCAGCGCAAATAAGGGCCGCGTCGCCAGTGCGTGAGATGATGAATTTCTTGCGCGCGGCACGCTGCGCCGCGGGGCGTTGCGGATAAAAAAGCAGAAGTTTGTGGAGCAGCAGACTAGATGTGATCCACCCCATGACAAGTTGCAAAAACGTGCCTGCTTGAACCATCAAGAGGACGGCAGCGATGGTCGCAGCCATCCACCCTGTGAAGGCGCCCTGGCGCCGTTCTCCGTCCAGGAAATTGCCAGCATAACGCAGCACTATCCAGCCAATGAATGAGACGAGCAACAGCATCAGGACACTGACCAGATCGAGGCGCGAGGAGAATGCAAAGTAATCGTACCCGATTGCCAGACCTGTTACAGGTCCATTCAAGGCGAGCACGATGCCCGACAGGATTGCAACGACAATCGAGGCAAGAGCCGTTAATTCAGCTATGCGCACGGCCAGACGAGGCCGAAGGCTGGACGCCGTAAAACAATAGAAGGAAGCACCCGCAAGGATCAGCGGCGCTATTAAGGGAAGACTCGTGATCATAAAGGTCTCCATGCACATTCGACACTTGGCAAAGCGTCGATACGAGGCGTTGTTATCACCCGGCTAGAGATGGAAAAAATTCATTGTTTTCACGAAATCGTTCTATAAATTGGAATGATGTCAGAGTTGAACTATCATCACCTTCGCTACTTTCGTGCCGTCGCACACGATGGAAATTTAACGCGTACGGCTGAACGGCTGAACCTCTCTCAGTCGGCTCTTTCCACACAGATAAAGCAGCTGGAAGGGCGCTTGGGCCATGCCCTTTTCGAGCGCCGCGGACGGCAGTTATTTCTAACAGAAGCGGGGCGTATCGCGCTCGATCATGCGGACGCGATCTTCGCCTCAGGTCAGGAACTCGTCGAGACGTTGAAGGAAACCGGCAGGACCCGCCGTGCGATCCGGATAGGCTCGCTCGCGACACTCTCTCGCAATTTCCAGATTGAGTTCTTGCGGCCGATCCTCGGGCGCCCAGACGTCGATATGATACTGCGCTCGGGTAGTACAAGCGAATTGCTTGGCGCGCTTGAGGCACTGAGCCTTGACATCGTATTGCTGAATCAAGCCCCAATGACGGATTCCGTCACACCATTTGTCACCCAGCAAATCTATCAACAGCGAGTGAGCTTAGTGGGCAAAATGCCTTACAGTAAATCTCGTGCTAGCCTTGTGGATCTCCTCACCGACCACCCCGTCGTTCTTCCGTCGCTCGAAAGTGGGGTTCGCTCGCAATTTGACGCTCTCGTAGCACGACTTGGAATCACACCTCAGATTGCTGCAGAAGTGGACGATATGGCGATGATGCGCGTCCTCGCTCTGGAAGGAGCCGGTCTTGCCGTTCTTCCTCCTATCGTTGTCAAGGGTGAACTGGAGACCGGCAAGCTCATCGAGTACGACGCCCTTCCGGGCATGGTCGAGACATTTTACGCCATAACCGTGAAACGTCGTTTCCCAAATCCGCTCGTATCATTTCTGCTAAAACCCTTCAAAGCCGCAGCGACTACAGAAAACCCATTCATTAAAAAGAATGAATAGATCGAAACAATGAATTTTTAGAGCTCCAGTTCGCGCGCTATGGAGAATAGTGCGATCGTTTGGAGCAGCTGAAATGAATATTTCTGATCTATCTCGCAAACAATGCACGCTCGTCCACGCAGAATCCAGGGATTCGAGCCTTTCGTCATCAATTTACTCCAAGTTACCAAGGCAGGTTGCGCTTGGAACCATGCACGGAAAGGAGGCAGCGCTTTCGCCCTCCTTTGCCGATATAGATGTTCATCTGGCGGTTCCTCGCGATCTCAACACGGATAGCTTCGGAACCTTCACCAGCGAAGTGAAGCGAGCGGGCACCATACTCGACGCCGCTCGAGCAAAAGCAAAAGCGGCGGCCGCGTTAAGCGGCCTGCCGATCGGCATCGCAAGTGAAGGCTCCTACAGTCCACACCCATTCATTCCGCTCGGTCGGGAGCTTATCTTATGGCTCGATATCCGATCCGGGGTCGAGATCGTCGATATGATCATCGATGAGTCTCCGAATTTTGCCCATATTGACGTGGAAGACGTCAACGAAGCGGACAAATTTTTGAACGCGATTGAGTATCCTCAGTATGCTTTAATCGTGAGTGTCGTCGGCACAGACGTGGTGACCGCAAAGGGCATAAGAGATGCTGCGGCTTTGAGCGAGGCGGTCAGAACAGCCGTTACACAATCACCCTGCAGCTTGGCGCGCATCCAGACAGACATGCGAGCGCACATGAACCCTCGACGCATGTCCGTCATTGCCAAGCTAGGCAAGCGCTTTGTCAAACGCCTAATGACCGCCTGTCCCCAGTGCGACCATCCCGGGTGGGGCTGGGTTGGAACAGCGGCGGGGCTATGCTGCAGCGAATGTAATTCGCAAACGCAATTGCCGTCTCATGATGTTATGGGTTGCGCCGCTTGCGGCAATGAGCAGTTAGCCCGAATAATTCACGAGGGGTTGGCGGATATGGTTCAAACCGTTGAAATGACGTAGGATTTGGTTGCTTACGCCGAT
>NZ_SHMI01000068.1:0-7843 GCF_004284735.1 Shinella sp. JR1-6
ATCGCTTGGTCGACCGCTGCCTGAAACACGGACACAAATCCTCGCCGCGAATTGCGACAGGTTAAGGCGACGCCATCCCTCAGGCGAGTGTATAGGCGGTCTTGACGGTGGTGTAGAACTCGGCGGCATAGCGACCCTGTTCACGCGGGCCGTAGGACGAGCCCTTGCGGCCGCCGAAGGGCACGTGGAAATCGACGCCGGCCGTCGGCAGGTTGACCATGACCATACCGGCTTCCGAGTTGCGCTTGAAATGGGTCGCATGCTTGAGGCTCGTCGTGGCGATGCCGGACGAAAGCCCGAAGCTGGTATCGTTGGCGACGGCCAGCGCCTCGTCGTAATCCTTCACGCGGATGACGGCGGCGACCGGGCCGAAGATTTCCTCGCGCGCGATGCGCATGTCGTTGGTTGCCTCAGTGAAGAGGGCGGGCGAAAGATAGAAGCCGGGCGCCTCCCGTTCCAGCCTTTCGCCGCCGAATGCCAGCCTTGCGCCTTCCGAGCGGCCGATGTCGATATAATCGGCATCCTGCTTCAACTGGCTTTCGTCGACGACGGGGCCGATATGGGTGCCGGCCTTGAGGGCGTCATCGATGACGAGGCCCCTCAGGCGGTCCGTCAACGCGGCGACGAAACGGTCGTGAATGCCCTCGGTGACGATCAGGCGCGAGGACGCGGTGCAGCGCTGGCCGGTCGAGAAGAAGGACGAATTGGCGGCCGCCTCGACGGCGACGGCAAGATCGGCATCATCGAGCACGACGAAGGGGTTCTTGCCGCCCATTTCGAGCTGGAATTTGCGATTGTGCTCGACCGAGGCGAGCGCGACCCGCTTGCCCGTGCCGACGGAACCGGTGAAGGTCAGCGCGTTGACGTCGGGACTGTCGAGCAGCGTCTGGCCGACGACGCTGCCGCGACCCATGACGAGATTGACGACGCCGGCCGGCGTGCCCGCACGGTGGAGGATATCGACGAGCGCCCAGGCGGAGCCCGGCACGAGATCGGCGGGCTTCAGGACGACCGTGTTGCCGTAGGCGAGCGCGGGCGCGATCTTCCAGGCGGGAATGGCGATCGGAAAATTCCAGGGCGTGATGATGCCGACGACGCCGACGGCCTCGCGGGTGATCTCGACGCCGATATTCGGACGCACCGAGGGCAGCACCTCGCCGGAAAGCCGCAGGGTTTCGCCGGCGAAGAAATCGAAGATCTGGCCGGCGCGGGTGACTTCGCCGATGGCTTCCGGCAGCGTCTTGCCCTCTTCGCGGGCAAGCAGGCAGCCAAGCTCCTCCTTGCGGGCGAGGATTTCGTCGCCGGCCTTTTTCAGGATTGCATGGCGTTCCAAGATGCCGGAACGGGACCAGGCGGGCAGCGTGGCCCTGGCGGCGGCGATGGCGGCCTTCGTATCCTCGGCGCTGGCGCGGGCATAGTTGCCGACGACGTCGTTTGTGTTGGAAGGATTGATGTTCGCCGAAGCGTCGCCGGAGACCCATTCGCCGGCAATGAAGTTTCTGTGCAGCATCGTCGTTTCCATTCGCTTCGTTTTGACCATGACATGGGCGTACCGTAAGAGCCTCAACGCACAGTTGGCATCCCACTCGTTGAGGGAGCAAGGCTCGGTAAGTATCCACCAAACTGGATCAATCCCGCACTGAACACGGCAGGGCAGAGAAATAATTCATCCCATCAGCACCCGATCAGGAAGGGACTTCGGCGCGATCGTTACGATTTCCCATTTTTCCCGAACATGTTCTTCCATGCTTCTGTACCCGATTTCGCTTCCCACTTCTTGTTGTCGGACAGCGTGTCTATTCCCGTCTGAACGCCAGGACGATCTTTGATCGCTTGGTACCATCGATTGATACTCGGATAATCCGACAAGTCGCGACGATGCATTTTTCGGGTGCGGATCCAGGGAAACGTGCTTATGTCAGCAATTGAATATTCGCCAGCTAGGTATTCGTAGGCGCTCAGGCGGCGCTCGATAATGTCGTATATCCGGCCGACTTCTCGGTCATAACGTTCGATCGCGTAGTCGATCTTCTCGCTCGCATAGACCATGAAATGGTGTGCCTGCCCCAGCATTGGGCCCATCGTCGTATTCTGGAAGATGAGCCACTTCAACGCCTCATAGCGCCCCTCGGAATCCTGAGGGAGGAACTTCCCCGTTTTTTCAGAAAGATAGATCAGGATGGCAGCGGATTCAAAAACCGAATAAGGCTTATTGTGCGGGCCATCGTGATCCACGATGGCCGGCACCTTGTTGTTGGGATTGATCTTCAGGAACTCCGGCCTGAACTGCTCTCCCGCGGTTATGTCGACTGGAATGACGCGATATTGGAGATCCAACTCGGCGAGCATAATAGCGGCCTTGTAGCCGTTGGGAGTGGGCCAGAAGTACAGATCAATCATTGTTAAATATCCCTATCCGACGATCTTCGCCTGTGCCGGCTTGTCAATGAGAAGCCCGGGATTCATGATCCAGTTGGGGTCGAGTTCGTTCTTGGCGGCGGTCAGCACGCGACGGAACAGCGGATCAACTTCCTTATCGTACCAGGGGCGGAACGACCTGCCGACAGCATGGTGGTGCGTGCAGGTCGCGCCGAGCTCAATTAACGCATCCGACGCCACGCTGTGGAGCATCGAATAGGCTTCAAGGCTGTTGTCATGCGTCGATGGCGCCATGATCGAGTAGTACGGAGCTGGGCCATCGGGATACAGGAAGGAGAATCTGCGGCAGACGATACCGCCGCCGAGATGCTGCCGCTGTGCCTCTCGGACACGGCGCATGATCTCGGTATCGACTTCCTCGAACTTGTCCCAGGTATAGGCGGTCTCGAAGGTGAAGCTGACGATCCCCATCGCTGCACGCGTATGCATCAGCCGGGGCAGATACCTGAACTGATGCCGCCAATTGCCTTGCGGTCCACTGCGGCTCGTCTCCAGCGCATTGTCCGACGTCCCAGCACGCTGCTTCACGGTGCCGCCGAAGTCGCCGCAGATTTCCAGACCACGCTCCAGCCATGCATCCACCGGATGATCGGCGGATTCAAAACCCAGCAGCAGGACCGAATCGGTGCCGTCTCCCGCGCCGTAGAACTTGGCGTCCTGTTCGTCGAGATAGCGGCAATTGGCCGGAAACAGCCCCGCCTGGGTGATCTGCCGGACAGCCTTGGCGCCCTCGTAGAAGGTCTTGAACGAAATCGACGCATTCGCGCGGAATTTTACGCGCCCCTGAAGGCGCATCCAAGCATCAGTGATGATGCCCATCGTACCTTCCGAGCCGATGAACAAGCGATCAGGATTGGGGCCTGCGCCCGAGCCGGGCAGCCGGCGGTTCTCCAACGTGCCCGCGGGCGTAACCACGCGCAGGCTCTCCACCATATCGTCGATATGTGTGAGATGGGTCGCATAGTGACCGGACGACCGCGTCGCGATCCAGCCCCCCAGCGACGAGAACTCCCACGATTGCGGGATATGGCGCAGGGTGAGACCGTGCGGCTTCAACTGCTCCTCGAGCGCCGGCCCGAGAATGCCCGCCTGTATCCGCGCGCAGCGCGACACAGGGTCGATTTCGAGAATCTGGTTGAGGTTGCCTAAATCGATAACGACGACACCCGGATAGGCGTCGCGCTCTGGCGCCCAGAAGCCACCTGTAACGCTCGATCCGCCGCCGAAGGGTATGCAAGCGTAGCCGTTCTCGCCACACCAGTCAAATACGGCAGCGACATCTTCCTCATCGCGCGGATAGGCAACGACGTCTGGCGCCCTGCCGAATTCGCGCCGGTAGATGAGGACCATGTCCTTGAAGCCCTTGCCATAAGTATGGGCTATTCTGTCCCATTTCTCGGACGTGCAGAAATCCTCTAGTGTCCTTGGGATCCTTATGCGCGACGGGTGAAGCTGAATCTCGTCGACGGTCGGGTCCGAAAGGACTTTGATGTCCTTAATGCCGAGCCGTTGCTCCACACGCTCGCGCATGACCTGGATTTCGTCCTGAGAATTATCCTCATCCTCGTAACCCCACGTCCAGAATTTCCTGCGCTTTCCATAGTAGCCGCTCTTTTCCTTAGCCACGACGCACCCTCCTTTGATCCTTGGGCCTCCAACCATCCAGGTGCATATATCGCGGAAGCACCTCGATTTGGTTCTACCAAATTGGCATATCCAAACTGTCCGGTCAATGGCCGCGAGAGCGGAGCGGAGTGCTGCCTGGAACGTATCCCTCCGCCAAAGGCCGTCTGCCCCGATTTGCTGATTGGCTTTAAGTGCATGCCTTATGTCATGCGCTACAATCATTTCGCCCATTGAGCTCTTGTCCGCCGATGATCTTGGTCGCCGACGGGATTGGTCGGATGAAGAGAAGGTTCGGATCGTCGAGGAGAGCCTGCAAGGCTTTCGGCAGGGCTCGGTGACGGCGCGGCGTTATGGATTGTCGCGGTCACTGTTGACCCGTTGGCGTCGGGAATACCGAAGCGGGCTTCTGAACGTTTCCGCGTCAACGGGCTTCGTGCCGCTTGCGATTTCGCCACCGCCGGCTGCATCTTTCGAGATGGCCTCACCACCACTGCCTGAAGACGACAGGATGATCGAGATCGGCCTGCCGAACGGCCGACGGCTGACGATCCCGGCCTCGCTTGATCCGACCATCCTTGCCCGGCTGTTGCCGGTCCTGGACGCGTCATGATCGCCTTTCCGGCTGGGGTGAAGGTATGGATCGCGGGTGGTGTGACGGACATGCGCTGCGGCATGAACAGCCTGGCGCTGAAGGTGCAACAGGGTCTTGGCCGCGATCCTCATGGCGGCGAAGTCTTCTGCTTCCGGGGTCGCAAAGGTGATCTGATCAAGGTTCTGTGGCACGACGGGATCGGCATGTCGCTTTACCTGAACGATCTGCATTCATACTGCATCTCTCTTTCGGGTTCAGTTGAAGGTTTTGGCGTGTCTGGCATTTTCCTTATGGGCGGCGACGCGATCGACGAGCTGGTTCCACCGACTGCATTGCTTTTGCGGTAAATCTGTCTTCGGAAGCTCGTACAGGTGGTAGTGTCCGTTGTAGGCATGGCTGGTGACGAGGCCATGTTCAGCCCATCTGGCGAGGGTATGCTCATGGATATTGAGGTGTGCAGCCGCCTCCTTCATTGTCAACATCCCACGATCCCGGAGCCGGTCATAGCGTGATCTCAGCTTGTACTCGCGAACAAGATAGGTGACGCGTTTGGTTGTGAAGCGGGCGTTGCGCTGGTCACGGCGCGTCACCGAGCCCGGACGGTATCCCTGATTGTTGAGAATCTCTGCGATCTCGGAAAAAATATGCTCGTCGAGCAGTTTATCGATCAGCACGATGATGTCGGGGTTCGTCTTGACCTGCTGGCTGGGCGATCTTGGGCTGATGGTGACGAGTGTCTGGGTTTTGCCGCCTTTGAAGCGAATATGAGCCTTGGTTGTGCCTCTCTTCGGTAGTTTGAGGAGAGTGACGTCCTCAATGATGTGGGCAAGCAAGCGCTTTCGTTCGCGGTTCGGGGTCTCTGGGTTGGTCCAGAGTTTTTTGAAGTCTGCCGTCATTGCGACCAACCGCTCGTGGACGGCCTTATCGAGGATGAATTGATCGTGCTCCCGGCCGCGCTCGCGCTCTTCGCGGGCATTGGCCAAAATGCGGAGCTTCTCGTTCCATTCCCCTTCGAGCGTGTCGGCGACGAGGCGGTTATTGGGATCGACGAGCCTGAAACGGCGCTGGGCGAGATCGGCCTCCGTTTGGGCACGCTCGATTGCGCGACAGCGCAGCCGGTCCGCCTCTTCATGTCGCGCTTCGATCTCTTTGCGGACTTCGATCGCCAGTTCGATGGCTGCCGGCGTCATCTGCTCGGCGATCAGCATACCGATGGCTTCATCAACAGGAGGTGCAGCGATTGCCTGGCATAGGGGTTCACCGCGATTGGTACGGGCGCGATCACAAACGTACCAGGCTTCCTGCCGACCACGTCGGGCAGCGTAGCGCATGTGAAAATGCCTGCCGCATTGCCCACACACGGCGCGCCCCTGCAGCAGCGCCGGGCCTTCCCGCGGAGGTGATGCGACTGCCGCGTTCCATTTATGGCAGATGTTCGACTTCAGAATCCTCAGGTTCTCCTGATGTTGCTCCCATATGTGGACGGCTCCCACTTGCAAGTGTTTTCTGCAGATATATTTTGATCGGATCGCTTGCTTCCATATGTGCGGCCTTTGGGTGTGGCCGCACATGACCACTGGCCAAGATGGTTTCCGCGACACGTGTTCCAAACAACTGATCGACCTTTTAAAGGCCATTGGGAGCAGCGGAGTTTCACGCATCTGGGATCGATCGATCGCACCATCTGCTGTTCTCTTGCAAGTTCACAGCATCAGCTCAACACGGTAGCATTTATTCTGTGCGCGCCGTGATGGCCAATCTCTCTTACGCCTCAATCTCATGCGGCTTGCGGCCGGTCTTGTGTGCCGCGGTATGCTTCACCGCTCACCATTAGCTTCCAGGCGATCCGGGCGATCTTGTTGGCCAATGCCACCGCGACTAGCTTTGGCTTCTTTCTCTGTAAGAGCCCGAGAAGCCATGGAGAGGCGTGCCTGCTTCGGCCTACTCTGGTGTGTTGAAGAAGCGCAGTCGCGCCAACCACCAGTACGCTTCGCAGCATTTCATCGCCAGCGCGGGTGATGACGCCAAGCCTGACCTTTCCGGCAGTCGAATGATCTTTCGGTGTCAGACCGATCCAGGCGGCAAAATCACGCCCCGATTTAAACATCCGTGGGTCCGGAGCCTTCATCAAAAGAAGTGACGCTCCAATCGGGCCGACACCGGGAATCTCCGCCAGGCGCTTGCTGCATTCATCACAACGATGCAAAGCTGTGAGCTTTTCCTCCACGGCTTTGATCTCGGCAAGCAGATCGCGATATTCGTCACCGTGCATGACGAAGAGCTCGCGGGCCAGCTCTGGCAGTGACTGATCCGTGGCAATGCGTTCCAATAACGGTTCGATCCGGCACATGCCCCTGGCGGCGACGACGCCGAACTCCATGGCAAAACCGCGAATGGCATTGGCGAGCTGCGTGCGGTTGCGTATTAACCTTTCTCGCATACCGACCAGCATCAAGGCGGCCTGTTGCTCTGCTGTCTTCACCGGCACGAAACGCATGGTGGGCCGGCTCATCGCCTCACACAAGGCCTCTGCATCTGCTGCATCGTTCTTGCCGCGCTTGACATAAGGCTTGGCCAATTGCGGCGCGATCAATTTCACTTCGTGGCCGAGCGAGCTCAGCAATCTTGCCCAGTGGTGAGAGCCGCCGCACGCTTCAAGCGCGATGGTGGTCGGCGCTGCCTTCTCGAAGAACTTCATCATTTCCTTGCGCGAGAGCTTCTTGCGCAGGACTGGTTGCTCGGCTGCGTTCACGCCATGCAGTTGGAATACACTCTTTGACGTATCGATACCAATTCGGATAATCTGCTCCACGGACGGTCTCCCTCGATTGAGATTTCAACGAACTCATTCTGGCACATCGCGATGCCGTTGGGAGCCGTCCAACCCAACAACTGATGTATCCGGGGTGGGCATCTGGAATGCATGCCGTCCAATCATCATGATCCTGTTTGCGCACGAGCTTTTTGCCATCGATGGTTCGTCGATAGCGACGGCGGCCATAGGCATAGGTTCCGGCATAACGTGGATTGTGCAGCACGCGCATCGCCGTCGAAGGCGTCAGTGGCCGAAAAACCGTCTGGCTGTCGTGCAGGCGTGAGGGAAAGAGAAGTAACCGCGATTTTTGGGTCACCTATGAATCGGGGGAGCGCTTAGGCAGGTTGTGTCCACAAGCAACGTAATGGACA
>NZ_SHMI01000069.1:0-7574 GCF_004284735.1 Shinella sp. JR1-6
ATCGCGTTGCCGATCCAAGCCTGAAATTCAGGACAAAGAAATGATTGCGTCCTACGTCAGGTTAAGGCGACGCCACCAATAGAATTGGCGAACGCTCAGCGTTCTGCAGCGGCCCGGTGATGCGATCACTGCCGGGCCGCTTCGCGTTACTCTGCGGCGCGCGCGGTAGCGCCTCGTTTCGGGCTTTTTCCGGCTGATGGTGATCGGTGCCGATTTAATCGCAAGCGCTTGACAAGGGAAAAGTGACCAAATGGTCACTTTTCCCTTGTCAAGCGCGCTCATTCCCGGCATTTATAACCAATTGGTCACGAATTGCGCCGAGGGGCCGCTCAGGCCGAAATGGGACAAGCATGAAACCATCACCTTTCGGATACCGGCTTGCGGAAAGTCTTCAACACGCGCTGGAGCTCCATTCGGAATCTGCCGGCGACGCGATCTGGCTCGCTGGCGGCCATAGCGTCGTACCCTCGCTGGCCCTTCGCCTGCAGGCGCCCGCCGTCCTGGTCGATATTTCCCGCCTGCCCGAACTCTCCGGCATCACCTACGACCATTGCGGTCTACGCATAGGCGCGCTTACGCGGCACGCCAAGATACTCTCTCACCCGCTTGTCGCATCCCATGCCCCGATGCTGGCCGAGGCGGCCCGTTTCGTGGCACATCCTGCGATCCGGAACCGCGCGACCTTCGGCGGCAATCTGGCGCTTGCCGATCCGGCCTCGGAATTTCCCGCGGTCGTGCGATGCCTGGGTGCCGTTTTCGATATCGTCGGCCCTGAGGGCGAGCGCGAAGTGTCCGCCGAGGATTTTTTCCTCGACCTCTATACGACGGCAATCGAGCCCGGCGAGATCCTGCGCTCGATCCTGATTCCTCCCGCGCCGCTCGGAACCCTGACGGCATTCGACGAGCTTGCTCGCCGTCACGGGGATTTTGCGATGGTGGGAACCGCTGTGCGGATCGTGCCGCGAGCCGGCGCAATCGAGGACGTGGGAATCTGTTTCCACTCCGTGGGGGCGACACCCATGCGCGCCAGAGCCGCCGAGGAACTCCTGCGGGGCCGCCCGCTGGATCGAGCGGCGATACGGTCGGCGCGGGAGGCGCTCTCGCTGGATCTCGACCCCATGGACGACCCCACCTTGTCGGGCGCGACGCGGCTGCATCTGGCCCGCGTGCTCCTGGGGCGCATCCTGGCGCGACTGGCGGAGCAGATGGACTAGGCAGGCCGCTGGAAGGAGTCAGCGGGCGGGCAACTTGATCAGGAATATTCGCAAGGACGGTAAGCGCGAGACAATCGCGCCATCAAGGGAGGACAAACATGGACAATACGCAAAGCGGCACCCCACATCGATGGAAGGTGCTCCACATGACGTTTCTGGCCTATCTCTACGATAGTCTGGATCTTCAGATTCTGGCCATCTGCATGCCGGTCATCATCGCCGCGCTCGGTCTTTCGCTGACCGATGCGGGCCTGCTCGCTTCCGCAACTATGATCGGCACCGCGCTCGGCGGGGTGATCTTCGGTTGGGTCGCGGAAAACTGGGGTCGCAAGAACGCCGCCGTCATCTGCCTGATCGAGTTCGGCATCTTCACCGCCGCCGTCTATTGGGTCACGTCCTGGGAGCAGCTCATGGTGCTGCGCTTCCTGCAGGGCATCGGCATGGGCGGCCTCTGGGGGCCCATCGTGGCGCTCATCGCCGATCACTGGGCGCCGCGCTACCGCGCCAGAGCGGCCGGCTTCATGCTCTCCACCTTCGCGCTTGGCGGTATCCTGGCTTCGCTGATGGGGCGCTATCTTCTCGCTGACCTGGGCTGGCGGATGCTGTTCGTGATCACCGGAACCGCGGCGATCGTTGGCATTCTCTTCTGGCTCATCGTTCCGGCAGATCCGCCACGTCCTGCAAAGGCCAAGCAAAAGCGCATCGGTTTCGGCGGCCTCTTTACGCCCGACATCCGCATGCTCACGATCGGCGCGACGATCGCGGCTGCCTGCCAGATGGGCGGCTTCTGGGGTGTTTCCTCGTGGATCCCGACCTATCTCGTGCAGGTCCGAGGGCTCGACGTGGCATATATGAGCCTGTTCTCGGTGGTGATCTTCTCGGGCGCCTTCGTCGGCTACTTCGTCTTCGCCTGGATCGCCGACCATATCGGCCGAAGGAACGCACTCATGCTGGCATTCCTGGCGGACACGATCATCGTGCCCCTCTATGTGATTGTCCCGGACGCCGAACTGCTGTTCTGGCTGGGGCCGCTCATGGGCCTGTCGTTCGGCGGGGTGTTCGGGCTCTTCGGCGCCTACTTCGCCGAACTCTTCCCGCAGGAAATCCGGGCGATGGGTTCCGGCTTCGCCTTCAACATCGGCCGCGGCATCGGCGCCGTCGTCACCCCGGTCACGGTGGGAGCCATGGCCAAGGCGCAAGGTCTCGCCTTCGGCATCGGCGCCTGCTCGATCGTCTTTTTCATCGGCGCCATCACGGTCTGGATGATGCCTGAAACGCTGAAGCGTGAAGCCGAAGCCGGGGCTCCGAAAAGCGCCTGAACCAATGATCGCCCGGGCTCCGGCCATGCCGGTGCCCGGGCGATCTCATTTTCTGGCAGGTGTCTAGTTCAGGCGCCTTCGGCCTGCATCTGCGCCCTTATCCCGGCCAGGAACGCACGGGTCGTCCGGGTAACCGTACCCTCGATATCCTCGGGAACTCCTACCTCGTATATGTATTTGCGGATGGCGACGTAAAACACGCCGCCATGGAGCGCCCAGAAAAGCTCCTGCTCGGCTTCGGACGGAGACCGCTCCGGCAGCCCGAGATCGTGCCGCATCTCCGCAACGGCGGGCACGATCACGCGGTCCCTGATGATGCCAAGATAGCGTTGCGGAAGTCCGTAGGACTTCAGGCCGGACGAGATGAATATCCGCACCCAGTCATATTCGAAAACGCGGTCGGCATATTCCCGATAGAAGCGCACCATCCGCTCTTCGAGCGGCAGGCTGCGATCCGCGATAAGCCCGTTCCAGCTTTCGCGCCAACGGCTGGTATAGACCTGTGCATAGACGCGCTCGATCAGATCTTCCTTGCTGGCGAAGTGCCGGTAGATCACGGCATGGGAAACGCCCAGTCGCGTTGCCAGCTCGCGGGTTTGCCCTTCAAAGCCGCACTCGGCAAAGAAGCGCACGGCCCCTTCGAGAATCTGCTTCTCGCGATCCTCCGAGCGCATGTTCTTGCGGCGACGCGTTTTTGCAGGCGGCTGTTCCATCGAATTGAACTCCGGAAGTTGCCGCGAGCTATAGCCTTTGCGCAGGAAATGACCAACCCGTCTTTTTTTCTTGCATGAAGCGGCATCTCCTGTAATTTGTAACCAAATGGTCACAAATTGAATTTTGATCGGGAGAAGCGATGAAAATGCCCCTGGAGCTTCGGGTAAACGGCGAGGAGGTAGCGGATTTTATCGAACCTCGCACGACCCTGGCAGACTTTCTGCGTGACAGGTTGCGGCTCACCGGCACGCATCTCGGCTGTGAAATGGGCGTGTGTGGCGCCTGCCTGGTACTGCTGGACCGAAAGCCTGTACACGGCTGCCTCGTCCTGGCGATGCAGGCCGCCGGAAGCGAAGTCGAAACCATTGAATCCCTGTCCGAAAGTGGTGCGATCGCCGATCTTCAGGCGGCGTTCCATGAGCGCAATGCCCTGCAGTGCGGCTACTGCACGTCCGGCATGCTGATGACGGCACATACGCTGCTGTCGGAGACCCCTCAACCGGACCGCGAGGCCATTCGCATCGCTCTTTCGGGCAACTATTGTCGCTGCACCGGTTACGAGGCGATCGTCGACGCCATCGCCACCACTGCCGCACGGCGCGCGGCTGAGGTCTCGACATGAGGGAACGTCCGACACATATCGGCCACCCACATCGCCGCGAAAATGCCCTGCGTCATCTGGCCGGGCGGGGGAATTACGTCAGCGACCTGCAACTGCCCCACATGGTTCACTCCGCATTTCTGCGCAGCCCCATGGCTCATGGCCGCATCACCGCGCTCAACGTCGAGGCTGCCCGCACGGCCCCCGGCGTCATCGCGGTCTTTACCGCCGCCGACCTGAACACCCGTTGCGAAAGCTGGACCAGCCATCTCGGCCACTTCGCGGGCATGGTCAGCACACCACAGAACATCCTCGCCGAGGAGGAGGTTCTGTGGGTCGGACATCCCGTGGCAATGGTGGTGGCCCGCACCCGCGCCGAGGCAGAGGATGCCTGCGAGTTCATAATGCTCGAGCTGGACGACCTCCCGCCGGTATGCGGGGTGGAAGCGGCATTGGACCCGGATATGCCAGCGGCCGTTTCGAGCCTTTCGGGCAATCTGTGCTTCAGGAACGAGCTGAAGACCGATGGCGTCGAGGACGCATTCGCTGGCGCAGCCTTGGTCGTCGAAGGCGAGTACACATTCGGTCGCCACACGGCCGTCACCCTCGAGCCACGGGCGGTCGTGGCCGACTACAACCCAGCCACGGGCCAGTTGACCGTCCACCATGGAACCCAGACGCCATACCAGTTCCAGGATATCTATGCGCGCCAGTTCGGTCTTGCCGACAACAAGGTACGCGTGATCGCACCGGATGTGGGCGGCAGCTTCGGAATGAAGCTGCACCTCTACAATGAGGAAATGGCCGCCGTCGCGGCCTCGCTGATCCTGCATCGCCCCGTGCGCTTCCTGGCGGACCGGCTGGAAAGCTTCGTGACCGACATCCACTCTCGCGACCATCATGTCCGCGCCCGCATGGCGTTGGACAAGGATGGAGCGATCCTTGCCATGGATGTCGAGGATTTCGCACCGATCGGCGCCTTTTCTGCCTATCCCCGCACATCTGTGGTCGAGGGAAACCAGGCTTACCGCCTGATGGGCGCGCCCTACCGGATGAGGGACTATCACGGGAAGCTGACGGTCCTGTTCCAGAACAAGGTGCAGACCAGCCAGTATCGCGCCGTGGGGCATCCGATCGCCTGCCAGGTGACGGAAGAGCTGCTGGATCAGGCCGCAGGCAGGCTGGGCATGGACCCCTGGGAGATCCGCGCCCGCAACGTCGTGCCGGACGACGCCTATCCCTGCAAGTCGGCAACCGGCTACCAGTTCGAAAAGCTCTCGCACGAGGCAAGCCTTCGCAAGATCCGCGAAATGATGGACTACGAGGGGCTGCGCCGTGAGCAGGCGGCGCTTCGCGAAAAGGGCATTCATCGCGGCATCGGCCTTGCGACCTTCGTGGAGATCACCAATCCGGGCGTCGCCTTCTACGGGGTCGGAGGTGCACGCATCTCTGCCCAGGACGGCGCCGTACTGCGCCTCACGCCGGGCGGAGAGGTCCATTGCGCCATCTCGGTCACCGAGCAAGGCCAGGGAACCGAGACGATCATCGCCCAGATTGTCGCCGATCAGCTTGGTGTCCGTCCCGATCAGGTCAAGGTCACGACCGGGGACACCGACACGACGCCGGCCGGCGGCGCGACATGGGCCTGCCGCGGCGCGGGCATCGGCGGCGAGACGGCCCTGCGGGCGGGACGCAAGCTGGCCGAACGCATTCTCGATATTGCCACGGCGATCCTGCAGGCCGACCGGGCGAGCCTTGCGCTACGCGACGGTGCGGTGGTCGATGCCGGGACGGGCACCGTCCGCATGCCGCTGGCCGAGGTCGGCCGTATCGCCACGTACCGCCCCGATACCTTGCCGAAGGGCATCGACAACTCGCTGACGGTCGCCCAGCATTTCGCCCCGTCGGGCTACCCCTTCGGCTTCACCAACGGCGTGCAGGCAGCATGGATCGAGGTCGATCCGGAAACTGGCCTCGTGAAACTGCTGAAACATTGGGTGGTCGAGGACTGCGGCACGGTCATCAACCCTCTTCTCGTCGATGAGCAGATCAGGGGCGGGGTCGTGCAGGGCCTCGGCTCGGCCCTCTTCGAGGAGTGTCTCTACGACGAGAACGGGCAACTGCTGAACGGTTCGCTCGCGGACTACCTCGTGCCCATGGCCTGCGAGATGCCGGACATCGTCATCGGCCATATCCAGACACCGACAGAAGACACGATCCTCGGCGCCAAGGGGGTTGGCGAGGCCGGTACGGCGGCCGCAGGGGCCGCCGTGATGAATGCCGTAAACGACGCGCTTTCACCATTCGGTGCGCGGTTGATGCAAACACCGATGACGCCGGCCCGCATCCTTGCGGCGCTCGGCATCTGACGGACACACAGGAAGAACAGCATGGAACTCAACGGAACATACGAATTGAACCTGCCCCCGGAAGTGGTCTGGTCTGCTCTGTTCGATGCCGAAACGCTGGCCAGCGCCATTCCCGGCTGCGAACGGCTGGAGCAAACCGCGGAAAACGCGTTTTCCGCCACGGTGAGGCTGAAGATCGGCCCCGTTTCGGCAAAATTCAATGGCGAGGTAGAGCTGTCAGAGATGATCGCCCCGCAATCGTGCCTATTGTCGGGCAAGGGATCGGGCGGGATCGCGGGCTTTGCCAAGGGATCGGCCCGGCTCAATCTCGCTCCGCGGGATGGAGGAACCATGCTGACCTATACGGCCGACGCCGCGCTCGGCGGCAAGCTCGCCGCTCTGGGCAGCCGCCTGATCCAGTCGACCACCAACAAGCTGGCGAACGAGTTTTTCAGCAGATTCAGCGAGGTCCTGAACAACAGGGCCAATCAGAGCGCCTGATGGCAACGCTTGCCTCTTGGCACCAGCGCAACTGGCGCCGGAAGGCAACGCGGCCCGGCCTGCAGCAATGGGCCGGGACCGGCGAAAGCCGTTCCCATGGAATACCAGTCAGCAAGCTCCCGGCTCCAATCGAAATGACCATCGCATTCTTTGCCCTGACCTGCCCCTTGCGGCCTCCGCCACTGGAGCATTGGTAGAGACGGGATAGCATGTCGCAGCAAGCGACATGCTATCGACCGCTTTCAGCCGCCGTCAGGTCCACCCTGACATTTGGGGGTCGGAACAAGGTCTGTTCAAAATCCTGCGCTAAGGTCGAACGGACCGTGACCCCTCGTCTCGAACCCGCATAATGGTCTGCCGGCTGGTCGCGAATTTCCTTGCTATCGCCGAAACGCTCATGCCCGTCGCGAGATCGTTGCGGACACCCTGCTTCTGTTCATCGCTGAGCGTGAAGGGTCGGCCGAGGGTCTTGCCTTCCGACTTGGCGCGCTTGAGACCGGATTGCGTCCGCTCGATCAGCAAATCCCGCTCGAATTGGGCGACGGCATTGAGCACATTCATGGTCATGGTGCCGGCCGAGCCGGTGAGGTCGGCGCCGCCGAGCGCGAGGCAATAGACCCTCACGCCCATTTCGGCCAGTGTTCTGACGGTGGTGCTGACGTCGATCGCATCACGTCCCAGGCGGTCGAGCTTTGTCACGATCAGAATGTCGCCGGATTCCAGCTTGTCCATGAGTCGGGAAAAGCCGCGGCGTTGCGCGATGGCGGTGCTGCCGGAAACCGTCTCGGTGACGATCCGGCTGTCAACGGCGGAGTAAAAACCGGCCACGGGGCGGAGCAAAAGTCGGCCACTGCGGCGCCGGCCTGAGACCGCCGGG